>JAGBDQ010000079.1 GCA_017937415.1 Oscillospiraceae bacterium | reverse complement strand
CGAGGTGACGGCCATCCGGCTCTCCGCGGCGGAGAGTCTGCTGAAAGGCACCTGGAAGCATCAGGACAAGGTGCGGGGCGTTACCTATTATTACCCCAGCGTGATCCCCCACGGCAGCGAATATTGGTACTATGACCAGCGCAGCTTTGTCCTGCCCTATCTGTCCCGGCGGGACGGCAGCGACACGGTAAGTATGCAGCTGATCTACTGTTACGCCGGCAGCAGCTGGGTGTTCTTTGAGGACATCACTGTAGTGGCAGACGATGAGCGGTTCACCGACTCCTTCAGCTATTACAGCGTCACCCGGGACGTCAGCGGCGGAACCGTGTGCGAAACCGCCGAGACCTCGGTGAGCTACGACAGCTACTACTACAAAATGCTCAAGGCCATGGTCGATGCCGATGACGTCATCGTCCGCTTTGAGGGGGATGACTATTATCGGGACATCACCATCTCCAGAAGCGATAAGAACGCCATCAAAAAGATCCTGGACGCCTATGACGCGTTCCACACACTGTAAGCGACCGGGAACCAATCACAATACGTGGGTCCGAATCCACGGGACATTCGGGAAACACAAAATCCCCTGCGCAAAGCGCAGGGGATTTTGTGTTTGGCGGACAGGGTGGGATTCGAACCCACGGTACCATTTCTGGTACACCTGATTTCGAGTCAGGGCCGTTATAACCACTTCGATACCTGTCCATCTGCCCGCGAAGCGGGCAGGTATCAGCATACCTTATTTTTAGGAAAATGTCAAGGTGTGCAGGGGGATTTTCTCACTTCCGGCCAAGCACCGCCTTGGCCTGCTCCACGATGTGTTCGGCGGTGAGGCCAAAGCGCTCCTGGAGATAGCCCTGGGGACCCACCTCGCCGAACTCGTCCTCCACGGCCACGAAGGCGGCGGGGGTGGGACAGCGGAGGGAGAGGACCTCGGACACGGCAGAACAGAGCCCGCCGATCTTGTTGTGGTTCTCGGCTACCACTACGGCCCCGGTCTTTTGGGCCCACTCCACCACGGCCTCCTCGTCCAGAGGCTTGATGGTGAACAGGTCCAGCACGGCGGCGTGGATGCCCTCGGCCTCCAGGGTCTGGGCGGCCTTCATGGCCTCATGGACCATAATGCCGGCGGCAAAGATCACTAAATCACTCCCCTCCCGGAGGGTGACCGCCTTGCCGATGGGCAGCTTGCTCCCCTCTTCATAAAGAGCGGCGTAGCCCTTCCGGCTGGTGCGGATATACTTGACCCCAGGGCGGTCCACACACTCCCGGAGCACGCTCTCCAGCAGGGCGGGGTCGCTGACGTCGATGACGGTGGAGCCGGGCAGGGCCCGGTAGAGGGCCACATCCTCAAAGGGCATATGGGTGCCGCCGTTGAGGGCTGCGGTGACGCCGGGGTCGCTGCCCAGGATGGTGATGTCGTTCTTGGCGTATCCGCCGCTGAGGAAAGCCTGGTCATAGCACCGCCGGGAGGCAAAGATCCCAAAGGAGTGGACGATGGGCTTGAACCCCGCCGAGGCAAGGCCGCAGGCCACGCCCACCATGTTGGCCTCGGCAATGCCGCAGTTGATGGCCCGGTCGGGGAATTTGGCCGCCCCCTTCAGGGTGCCGATACAGCTCATCAGGTCGGCGTCCAGATAGACCACCTTGGGGTCCTCCTCTAAGAGGGCGGGGATGGTCTCCCCCAGGACCTGCTTGCAAAGCCGGGTGGACATCTCCCCATTGTAGATGATCTTGTGTGCCATTATGCCTTCCCCCCTTCCAGTTCACTGCCCAGTTGGGCCATCCATCTCTCGTACTGCTCGTCGCTGACGGGAATGCTGTGGTTCATCTCGATCTCGGCCACCTCAGGGATCCCGGCCCCCTTCAGGGTATCCATCACAATGGCAAAGGGCTTGCCCTCCCCCTTCCGGGTGCGGGCCAGGGCAGCCGACAGGGCCTCCACATCGTTTCCGGGGACCTTTACCGTGTCAAAGCCAAAGGCCTCGAACTTGGCCACGTAGTCCCCCATGGGGAACACGTCCTCGGTCCAGCCGTCCAGCTGCCGCTTGTTCCAGTCCAGAAGCACCACCAGATTGTCCAGCTTCTTGGCGGCGGCGAAGGCCATGGCCTCCCACACCTGCCCCTCGTCGGACTCTCCGTCCCCCACAATGAGGAACACCCGGGTATCCAGACCCTTCAGCTTGTCTCCCAGGGCCATGCCGCAGGCCAGAGAGGTCCCCTGTCCCAGGGAGCCGGTGGTCATGTCCACCCCGGGAGTCTTGTTCCGGTCACAGTGGCTGGGCAGCCGGGTGCCCGGCTTATTCAGGGTCTTAAGCTCCTCATAGGGGAAGTAGCCCTTCACCGCCAGGGTACCGTAGACCGCCGGGCCGGCGTGGCCCTTGGAGCACACCAACTTGTCCCGCCCCTCCCATTTGGGATCGGCCGGGTCGATCTTCATCTCTCCCCCGTAGAGCACAGCCAGCACATCGGCAATGCTCAATGAGCCGCCCAGATGGCCCGAACCCAGGGAGTGGATGGCCTCCACCGCCGCCATGCGGATCCTGACGGCAAGCTCTTTCAGTTCCCGCGTCTTTTGTTCTTCCATACCTTCACCTCATTCATGTTTACAGGGTCGTGAACCTTTTCCCTTTCATTTTTTGATTGTATCATTTCAAGGGGGTGGTGTCAATCTGGGAACGCCCTCTTATTCCCTATTTTTCTGGGATCGGGGGCACCGAAGGCTCTCTTCGTCCGGGGCAGGATTTTTTATCTTGCTCTCTTGCATCCTTTGTCGAAATTTGTTAGAATACACTTACACTTTTTCGGGAGGCAAGCTCTATGAATCGGACCGAGCGAGATCTGATCAACGCCTTTTGGGCCCTTTTGGGTGAAAAGCCCTATAACAAGATCACGGTGCAGGACATCGTGGACCGGTGTGAGGTGAACCGGAACACTTTTTACTACCACTTTCAGGATATACCCTCCATGGCTGAGGAGAGCTTCCGCCAGTGGGTGGATAAACTCATCAGCCAAAACAGCGACCCTCTCATCACAGTGGAGCACATGGAGCAAATGTTTCACAGCTTTATGGAGACCAGACCCATTCTGCTGAACCTATACCGCTCCGCCCAGCGGGAGACTTTTCAACGAGGTCTTTTCCGTCTTTCCGAGCATATTTCCTGCCGGGTGATCGACAATCTGAGCAAGGGATACCAGGTCCCCGCCGGGGACCGGGAGGCCGCCATCATGTTCTGCCGCTGTATGCTGACCGGCGCTTTTCTGGAGTGGATGGAATCCGGCATGAAGGAGGACACCCTGGAAAAGATCCTCCAGGTCTACCACCTGTTCGGGGGTCTGGAGCGGCCCGCTCTTCTGAAAAACGCGGTCCCGCTTTCCCGGGAGGGAGCACCCTCCGCTGAGTAAGCATGGACCCCAGCGAGCAAAGATAAGGAGCTTGGAACGCATTGTTCCAAGCTCCTTTGTTGTATGCCCCAGTCTATTCGCCGTAAGAGAGCGCCCCTTCGGGCAGGCACCGGCTGAGGTAGATGCCGTAGGCCCCCTCCCCCACGTGGCCGCTGATGCTGCACCCCAGGGGCAGATAACTCACCTGCTCCTCCGGGAAGGCGGCGGCTATCTCCTCCGCCCAGGCGCGGCCATCCTCCGGATCCCGGGCGCTGGAGGCCGCCCCCAGATAGATGGGCCAGCCCTTACGCCTGAATTCCTCCACATAGGGCCTCATACTCTCCAGCATCTTCTCCCGGCAATGATTCATGCCCCGGACCTTGGCGAAGGCGTCCAGCTTCTCCCCCTCGATCTTCAGCACCGGCTTGATGTTGAGAAGGGTGCTCACCGCGGCGGCCGCGGCGGTGACCCGGCCGCTCCGCTTCAGGTATTCCAGGGTCTCCACCGCCACAAAGATCATGGCGTCCATGGCGGTCTTTTCCAGCTCGGCCTTGATTTTCTCCCCTGAAACGCCTCCCAGGGCCATCTGCCGGGCGTCCATCACAGAAGAACGGAAGGAACCGGAGATACGGCGGTTGTCCACCACCCACACCTTGCCCCGGTACTCTTCGGCCAGCCCCTGGGCCGTGCGGCAGGAATCGCTGAGGGCGCTGGACATGGGAATGTGGACGATCTCGTCATACTCCTCCAGCAGCTTATCCCACAGCTCCATCACCGCGCCCAAGGCGGGCTGGGAGGTGGAGACCTCCTTCCGCTGGGCCAGAACCTCCACAAACTCCGGGAAGGTGATGTCAACACCCTCAAAGTAGGTCTTATCCTCCACAATGACCGGCATGGGGAGAATGAAAATCCCCAGCTCTCTGGCCTCCTCCGGGGTAATGCAGCAGTTACTGTCCGCCACAATGGCAGTTTTCATAGGGAACCCTCTTTCCTGTTTGTTTCGCAAATCGAAGGAAGTATAGCACGCCTTTGGGAAAAATGCAATCAAAATTCTGTGTGGTTTTTCTTAATTTGGAAAGAGGGAGGGCCGACCTGCCCTCCCTCTTTGTCTTGCAAAATGCCCCTTTGTCCAGTGCGGACAAAGGGGCAGATCATTGGCTCAGTCCTTCTCCTGCTTCTGAAGCTCATAGCGCAGGTGGTCCAAACAGTCCAGCCGCTGCTGGGCGGTGTGGACGCACTCCAGCAGCTTGCACCGGCGGCAGGAGAGCAGGCACAGGCACTCCTTCAGGGTCCCCTGCTCCCAGGCCAGCAGAAAGCGGCTGATATATTCCTCGTCGCACCCGGCGTCCTCTAAGATGCGGCGGATCTCCTCCTTGCTCATCTGGGCCATGGTATGGCCTCCTCTCGCTTATTCTGCGCTGGTGATGTCGGTGCCGAAATACTTGACGGACAGTTCGGCCAGGGTGCCGTCCTCCCGGAGCTCATCGAGGGCCTTGTTCACCGCCTCCCGCAATGTGGCGGCATCCTCTCCCTTCTGCATGGGAATGGCGATCTGGTCAGCCTCGGAGGAGAGAACGGCCACCTTCAGGTCGGAATCCGGGTTGGCTCCCATGTAGTCCAGGTAGGTCAGGTGGGAGTTGAGGGTGGCGTCGATGCGCTCGGTGAGGAGAAGCTGGAAGGTCTGGGCCAGGTCGTCCACCCCGGTGACATTGGCGCCGTATTCCTGGGCCTTGGCGGCGTAAATGCTGGTGATGGTGTTGGCGGTGGTCATGCCGTCAAGGTCCTCCATGGACTGGATCCGGTCGTCATCCCCCCGGACGATCACCGCCATGCGGTCGTAGGCGTAGGGCTCGGAAAAGTCATAGACCTGGGCGCGGTCCTCGGTGACATTGACCCCGTTGATCATCAGGTCATACCGGCCGCTCTCCAGCCCGGCCAGCAGGCCGTCCCAGCCGCCCTCCACAAAGGTGGCCTTGACCCCTAACTTTTCGGCGATGGCCTG
>JAGBDQ010000078.1 GCA_017937415.1 Oscillospiraceae bacterium | reverse complement strand
CCGGTTTTTCTTCACCGGCTCTCCCTTCAGGGTCACCGCCCCGTCCTCCAAGAGCTTCTGAGCTCCCGACCGGGTCAGATCGGGGACGGCCCGGGCCAGAAATTGATCCAGCCGCTCCCCCTCCCGGTCGGCTGCCAGCTCAAGGCGCGTCATGAACGGCCTCCTTGTCCTTATCCCAGAGGAACAGAACATAAAAGACCAGCAGGAAGCCCCCCACCACCACGCAGATGTCGGCCACATTGAAGACGGCGAATTGGATGAAGGTGGTCTGGAACATATCGGTGACATAGCCCATCAGGGCCCGGTCGATGAGGTTCCCCACCGCCCCGGCCAGGACCAGGGAGAGGGAGAGCTTACCGACCCAGCCCGGGAAAAAGTTTTTCCACAGAAGGACGGCCAGAAAGACCGAGCCCACAAGGGAAATGAGGGTGAGGATCCAAGTATGCTGGGAGAAGATGGAGAAAGCCGCCCCGGTGTTCTGCACATAGGCCAGGTCCATCACATAGGGAATAAAGGGGATGGACTGCCCCAAGGGGATGGCCGACCGGACCCACCACTTCACCAATTGGTCGATTACAATAAGTAGTATTGATAGGATATAGTACAGGATATAATCGCCCCCTGCGTAGAGCATTTACACTATTTGGCTGATTATGCCAAGGACGGAAAACAGGCAAAAAAAGATGGAAAACAGAATACCTTTTATCACTTCGAGGCGAACTACCCTGCCGTCCCCTTCCAAATAGCAAGTTTCCGGCGCAATAGGATCATAATGGACTGTCACCTGCTGTCCCCATTGAAAAGTATTCTGCTTGTATCCGGGATGTAATGTTTGGAAAAAGTGTTTCCCTTTTACATCGTAGGAAAAGGACACTATTTGGCCGACTCCATGCCGTCCTCCGCTATATTTCTCCATTTCTACGATTCCCTGCGTTTGCTTCGTACACTGTCTCCGCAGCTTTCTCCATTTAGCGTTTGTTTTGATGGCATTCCGCAATGTCATTAAACCGGCAATGAAAAACCCTCCATATACCAGGCAGTTCAACAGATCCCATAAAGAGATTTCCATCATCAGATCTTCATGGAGCTCAGTACCGCCGCAGAACGGCCACCACCTTGCCCAGCAGGGCGCAGCCCTCGCCGTCGATGGGCTCATAGTCCGGGTTTTCCGGCATGAGCCACAGGTGGCCGTGGTCCATGTTGTAGGTCTTTACCGTGGCCTCGTCTTCAAAGAGGGCCACCACAATGTCCCCGTTGCGGAAGTTCTCCTGCCGGTGGACGATCACCAGGTCATCGGGCAAGATCCCGGCGTAGAGCATGGATTCCCCCCGGACCCGGAGGGCAAAGTGCTCCCCGGTGAGGCCGCCCGTGTCAAACTTCAGATACTCCTCCACGTTCTCCTCGGCCAGAATGGGGCTGCCCGCCGCCACGCTGCCCACCAGGGGAACCCGGTCGGCGGTGGGGTCCAGCTCCTCGGCCACCGCCTCGTGGGGCAGGGAGATGGCCCTCGTCTTGCCGTCGGCCTTCTGGATATAGCCCTCGGCCTCCAGCTTCTTCATGTGGAAGTGGACGGTGGAGGGGCTTTTCAGGTTGACGGCGGCGCTGATCTCCCGCACCGAGGGGGGATAGCCGTGTTCCTTGGTGAACTGCTGGATGAACGCGTAAATTTCGGCCTGCTTGGGACTGAGCGGTGCAGCCATAAAAACGCCTCCTTAAAGTTATGTGGCTTTATTGTACCATAAAATTCCCTCCATGTCAAACATACGTTCGAAAAATTTTCTAAAATTGATTGAAAATCCGCTTCCCCAATGGTAGAATCAAGGAGAAAACAAAAAAGGAGGACCCGCTATGCCTTATCAAACGTGCAGCGACCTGAACCTGTATTATGAGGAATTCGGCCGGGGAGAGGCCCTGCTTTTTCTTCACAGCCACTTCAGCCGGGGACTGCTGGCCTTTTCCGCCCAGCTTCTGCCCTTTTCGGGACGCTACCGCTGCCTGTGCCCGGATTTCCGGGGGCATGGGCGGACCCTGTGCGGGAGCCTGGACTGGAACAGCCGAATGATCGCGGATGATATGGCGTCTTTTCTGGACGCCTTGGGGATCGAGAGGGCTCACCTGGTGGGCTATAGCTGCGGGGCCTATGTGGGCTGCTACCTGGCGGCCAGGTACCCCCACAAGGTGAAAAGCCTTGTGACCATCGGGGGCGCCGCCTACCCCAGGGCGGAGGAGGCAAAAGACTTTCTGCCCGAGAACCTGGAGGCGGAAAACAAAACCAAGTTTATCGAGGACATGAAGGTCCGACACCGGGAGGCCCACCGGGGGGATTGGCGGACCTTTCTGCGGACCACGGTGGCCGATTGGCAGACCCACCCCAGCCTCACCGATGCCGAGTGGAGCGCCATCCGCTGCCCCGCCCTTTTCATCAACGGGGAACATGACTCCTGCGGCACTTGCGGGGAGCTTTTGGAGAAGGTGCCCCACGCCCAGACCTGGGAGGTCCAGGGCAGCGGCCACCGGCCCCTTTTTGTGGGGGAGCGGGCGGCGGAGGTCAACGCCCGGATCCTGGAATTTTTGGCCGGGGTGGATGGGGTATAAGGCACGGAAAACTGAAGAGCAGGAAAGAAAACGGCGCATTTTGGAGGCGG
>JAGBDQ010000077.1 GCA_017937415.1 Oscillospiraceae bacterium | reverse complement strand
CTGCTCCTTCTGTCCCTTCCGCCACTCGGAAATGTAGCCGTCAGGATGCTTGTCCCAGGGCTTTTTCTGGGTCCAGGCGCTTCCCCGCAGCTCCCATTTCAGCACATAGTTTTCCAGCCGGTCTACCTCATCCAAAGTCAGGTCGGTGAGGCCGGTCTTCAGGTAGCGGAACATATCCTCGCTTCGGTAGCCTCCCGCCACAGCCTCCAGGGCGCTTGTGACCAAAGCCAGGATGGGCTTCTGGAGCACATCGTCCATCCGGGCAAGGAAAACGGGAAGGCCGTACCGGGGAAAGATCCGCTCAATGAGCGGCCCGTAGACCTCCATGGTCCGGGCGGTCACCGCCAGGTCCCGGCAGCGGTAGCCCTCCTCCATGCAGAGCCGCCGCAGCTCGGCCGCCGCCCGCTCCACCTCGCTGTAGGGCGTCAGGGCCCGGTAAAGCTCCACCCCCTCGGGCTTTTCCGGAATGGTTCCGGGCACCGGTTCGAAGAGTCTTTCCTCCACCTGGGCGATGCCCCGGGCTGTCCCCTCAGGCATGGTGAGCCGGGTCTCCGCCTCACAGCCACCCCCCAGCCGCCGGGCCAGCTCTACGAGCCGCCCCGCCGTCCGCCGGGCAGGAGCAAAGATGTCTTCCCCCTCCCCCTCCAGCCGGTCACAGGTCAATGCCACCGTAACACAATGGGCCTGCCGGAGCAACCGCTCCAACACTTGCCGCTCCTGGGCTGTAAAGTCAGTGAAGCTGTCAATATAGATGTCCTTTCCCGACCCCCAGGGGCAATCCTCCAGGGCGGCGGAGAGCTTGGTGAGCTTGTCCCGTGGATCTGCTCCCCGCTGGACACAGAAGGCCTCGTAAGCCCCCAGGATCAGGGAGAGGTCGAAAAACTTGTCCCCCTCCTCCCCCTCCAATGTCTGGGAGAGCTCCAAAAGCTGTGCGGGGGTAATATTGGCTGATTTACATTCGTCCACCGTGGCGGCAAGCTGGGAGAGGAATTGAGGCTTCCGGGAGGGGCGGGCATAGAACCTCAACTGCTCCGCCACGGATTTTAAGGCCACATCCATGAGAAGAAGCCGTCCGCCGGCGTCCAGGGTAGGCTCGGCAAGGCCGCCGCAGACAGAGAAGACCCGGCTGGCCAGGCGGGTAAAGGAGAGTACCTCGGCGTGGAGGCTCACCTGGTTGCCCGCCACCGCGCACAGCCGCCGCTCGGCGTCGTGGGAGCCCTGCTCAGGCACGATGAGCACCTGGGGCCGGTGGGCGGCCCCGGCGGCCATGGTCTTCAAAATGGCGGTGGACTTACCGGTGCCGGAACGGCCCAACAGAAGCTTCAGCATGGGTGAACCTCCTTTCTTTCTTTCCTCTTCCCGTCGTCAGTACAGTTCAGCGGGTCAGGACCATCCTGCGCTCGGTGACTTCCTTCCCCAGCTTGATAGGCTTTTCCGTCCCATCAAACCGGAAACCGCACTTTTCATAAAACCGGATGGCCCGGTCATTCCCCTCCAAGACCCACAGGACGATCTTCCCGTATCCGGACAGCTTTTCCAAAGCCGCCTGCATCAGGGCATGGCCTACCTGTTTCCCATAATACTCGCTCAAAACATAGAGGGCGATCACCTCGCCCGTCCCGGGCAGGTCCTCGTCCCGGCAGGCTCCATACCCGGTAAAGCCGATGACCTTGTCCCCATCCTTGGCCACCAGCACATTATCCGGCCATTGGTAGGCCATCTTCACACATTTTTCCATGGTCTGACGGTCCAGATACTCCTGGTCCAGCATACCGGCATAGGCCTCCCGAAGCGCCTTCCAGTGGACATAGCCCTTACCCTCAAATTCGGCAGGTGTCTCCATTTTCTTGATTATCATTTCCATCCCGTTTTCCTCACTCGCACTTCCAAAAGAAAACACTGTAGGGGGGCAGCTCGCTGCCGCCGCCGAAGTCGTGCTCCTGCCCGGTGATGAGATCCACCGCCCGGCCACAGCCCGCGTCGAAGTGGGCCCAGT
>JAGBDQ010000076.1 GCA_017937415.1 Oscillospiraceae bacterium | reverse complement strand
TACAGAGGAAAGAAGGTGCTCTTGATGAAAAAGCTTATTCCTGCGTTTTTAGCCGTTCTGCTCCTCGCCGCCTGCACTGCTCCTTCAGCGGAAGTCACCCCCACCCCGGAGCCCACGCCAACCCCCACAGTGGTGGTTACCCCGACTCCTACGGCGGAGCCAACCCCTGACCCTGGGCCCCAGATCTACACTTTCGCCGAATTTGGGGCACCAGTTAACGGTACCGGCCGGTTTCCTCTGGACGAAAGCAGCTCGGCGCAGATCGCCGCGCTGGTGGACCTCTCCCCCGAGACTGTGGCCGGGTGGACCACGGTTGAAACGTGGGACCGGCTTTACTTGGTGGAGCTTACCCTGGCCGATGGGCGCGTTGCCTGTCTGGAGCGGGAGCAGGAGCGGATCCTTCTGCGTCTGAACGGACAGATCTACGACTGCACAGAGTCGGTGGATTTTGACCAGCTCTGCCGGACTCTGGAGGCTGCCCGGCTTGCCGCCGTGCGCGCTGACCTGCCCCAGTTGACCCGGCTGAGCATTGACGTGTGGGATGTTCCCTCCTTCAACCGGGAGATCTCTTTGGACGCTGAGTCCAGCCAGTTTACCTGGGATACTCTGTCTCCGGATAACTGGGAGGTCCCGGATATGTACACCGAGCATGATTTGGCCCGGGGCTGGAATGATTTTGTGGACCTATACTGTGGGGACCGTCTGATCGCCCGGGTCACAGAAGGTGAGATCATAGGGCTTGAAAAGTCTTATACCGTTATTTTCTATCAGATCGGCGGGGAGAAGGACCAGAGCGCCTATATTTTTGCCCCGGAGGAAGCATACAAGACTTTGTGGAATTGGGCACAGGGCTTTCCCGGTGAGGTGGCCCCCACCCCATCTCCCGGTGTCTGGGTCCGCCTCGGCCCTGATGAGACACCCCCTCCCGGGGCTTGGGTCCGCTTTGGGTATGACGAAGAACAGGGCTATGGGCAGGAGTATCTCATATCCACCGTGACCTGGAGCTTTAACGAGGACACCAAGACCTTGACCTTTTCCGGGGAGGGCTCCTTACCGGACGGTGTACTGGCTGAGGATCTCTCCTATGGTCTTCCTATGGAGGTCCTGCGCTTTCCGTGGGATAACTTAAAGGATTCGGCAACTACCGTTATACTGGAAGAGGGCATTATCAGAATACCAGAGAGAGCTTTTGAGGGATTCGTAAACCTAACAGCGGTGAAGCTACCTTCGACTTTGAAAATCATTGAATTCGCGGCATTTGCTTCCTGTGCCTTTTCTGAGATCGATCTTCCGGACGGCTTGGAAGAGGTTGGGTCGCACGTCTTTGCGTCCTGTGGTGAGTTGCTCCATTGTGAGATCCCGGCCAGTGTACGCAGTTTGTCCGGCAACTTGTTTCGGGAGTGCAGAAAGCTGGAGACCGTCACACTGCATGAAGGCCTTTTTTCTATTGATGGCGAGTGTTTCGCCGAGTGTGACAGCCTGAAACGGATCGTGATCCCCGCCAGTGTGAGCTGGCTGGGCGATCAAAACATCCAATACGGCTCCACGGGGCTCCGGACGATGGTGTTCCTGGGTTCGCCCCCAAATCCTATACTGGAGCCTGATGTGGGCTATACGATCATGGACTGTATTCCCAAGGGCATGACTATCTATTACCCGGACTACGAGGTAGAACGAGGGCCAATTCAGGATGATGACTGGTCAAATTACGTAGGGAAATACGATGGATATACTTGGATTGCAGGTCTGCCGGAGGATCTGAGCCAGGCCGAGAGTATCTCCCAGGACGGCGCGTAAAGGCCAGCCCTTGCAAAATTGCTCCAAAGCGGGTATAATAAACGAAACTGGTGAAAGGAGCCCCGTGATATGGAGATCACTGTGCAAATGACCTGGGACACGGAAGCCTGTGTCTGGGTCGCGGAAAGCGAGGACGTACCCGGCCTGGTGCTGGAGTCGGGTTCTCTGGACGCGCTGATCGAGCGGGTGCGTTTTGCGGTGCCTGAACTGCTGGAGCTGAATGGGCAGACGAAAAGCCCGGTGCTGTTGAATCTTGTCTCCAAGCGCTTGGAGCAGGTGGCAGTGTAATGGCCGAATACGAAAAGAAGGTGCGGGAGATATTGCGCGCCAACGGCTGCCATTTTGTTCGCCCCAGAAAAGGTGACCATGAGATTTGGTTCAGCCCCATCACCGGCATCCATATAACGGTGGATGGAAAAATCAAATCCCGCCATACGGCCAATGCTATTATGAAGCAAAGTGGGATAGAGCACCGTTTTCGGTAAGAAAATGTACAAAAAATAAGATTTCTTTTGGGCGGGATGGTCTTTCATCCCGCCCATTTTCATGCCTCATTTTTCCGTCCTCCAACAAAATCCTCCGAAAGCAGAAATAGCATTTGCCAAACAGGGTATTTGAAGGTATAATAGAAAACAGAACAAAATGAGTTGAAAAAGGAGGCCCTTATGGCCGATTTTACCTTGATTATCCCCACCCTTTTTGGCCTGGAGGGGGTGTGCGCCGATGAGCTGCGGCGGCAGGGCTTTTCCAACGTCCGGGCCGAGAATGGCCGGGCCCTCTGCGACAGCGACCCCTCCGGTATTATCCGGGCTAACCTGAACCTCCGCACCGGCGAGCGGGTGCTCCTGGGGGTGGGGTCCTATGACGCCCCCGACTTCGACGCCCTCTATGACGGGGCCCGGGCCCTGCCCTGGGAGAACTTTATCCCCAAGGAGGGGGCTTTCCCCGTGCGCTGCCGGACTATCGACTCCAAGCTCACCTCCCAGCAGCGCTGCGGCGCCGTGCTCCGGGCCGCCGTGGGGGACAGGCTGTGCCAGGCCTACGGCCTTCCCCGTATGCCCGAGTCGGGGGGCGAGTACCAGATCCGCCTGACCATGATGCACGATGTGGCCGAGCTCTCCATCGACACCTCGGGGCCGTCCTTACATAAGCGTGGCTACCGGGCCCTCAGCGTGGAGGCCCCCCTGCGGGAGACCCTGGCCGCCGGCATGGTGATCCTCTCCCGCTACCGGGGGAAGGGCCCCTTCCGGGACCCCTTCTGCGGTTCGGGCACCATCCCCATCGAGGCCGCATTGATCGCAAAAAACCGTGCCCC
>JAGBDQ010000075.1 GCA_017937415.1 Oscillospiraceae bacterium | reverse complement strand
GGGTCAAGATCTTCTCGGCCTGGGGGGCCAACGCCATCCCGGTGGCCGAGTACACCGTGGCCCAGATCGTGCTGGCCAACAAGGGCTTTTTCCTCTCCTGCCGCCGGAGCCGCTCAGCCGAGGGCTTCAAGGCTCTGCGGGGCTACTCCATGTCCATGGCGGGGAACTACGGCGCCAAAGTAGGGGTCATTGGGGCCGGCATGATCGGCAAGCTGGTGATCCAGGGGCTCAAGGCCTACGAGCTGAAAGTCCTGGTCTACGACCCCTTCCTTTCGGACGAGAAGGCCGCCGAATTGGGGGTGGAAAAGGCCAGTCTGGAGGAGATCTTCTCCACCTGCCAGACCATCACCAACCATGTGGCCAACCTGCCCGAAACCGTGGGCATGCTGAACTATGACCTCTTCTCCAAAATGCTCCCCACCGCCACCTTTATCAACACCGGCCGGGGGGCCCAGGTGGTGGAGGCCGACCTGATTCGGGCCCTGAAGGAGCAGCCCAACCGGGCGGCTGTGCTGGACGTCACCTTCCCCGAGCCCCCCGAGGAGGGCAGCGAGCTCTACACCCTGGAAAACGTGTTCCTCACCCCCCATATCGCCGGCTCCCTCATGCTGGGGGACGAGGTGGCCCGGATGGGGCTCTATATGCTCTGCGAATTCCGCAGCTACGTCAAGGGGGAGCCCTGCCGGTACGAGGTGCGGCGGGAGATGCTCTCCACCATGGCCTGAATCAAAAAGGAGGAAGCATTTATGGCAAATCAAGCGGGTCTTGTATCGGTCTCCTTCCGGAAAAACACAGTGGAAGAGGTGGTGGCGGCGGCCAAGGCCGCCGGGCTCACCGCCATCGAGTGGGGCGGCGACATCCATGTGCCCCACGGGGACCTGGCCGCCGCCCAGAAGGCGGCTGACCTCTGCCGGGAGGCGGGGATCTCCATCACCGAGTACGGTTCCTACTACATCATCGGCAAAAGCGAGCCCCAGGAGTTTGACAAGGTGGTGGCCTCGGCCAAAGTGCTGGGCACCGACCTCATCCGGGTGTGGCCCGGGCAGATGCTGAAGACCGCCGAGCTCACCCAGGAGGGCTACGCCGTCATGGTCTCCGACGCCAAGCGGATCTGTGACGCCGCCCCAGAGTTCCGCATTGCCCTGGAGTGTCACCCCATGTCCCTCACCGAGGAGTACACCATGGCTCTGAAGTTCCTGGAGGACATGGGCAGGGAGAACCTGAAGATGTTCTGGCAGCCTTGCCAGTACCACGACCTCAGCTACAATCTCTCGGCCATTGACGCCCTGCTCCCCCATGTCCAGAGCGTCCATGTGTTCAACTGGACCGCTAATAAGGACAATCCTTGGCCCAACCGGTTCCCTCTGGCCCAGGGAGAGGCA
The DNA here is from genome assembly GCA_017937415.1 of Oscillospiraceae bacterium. GTDB lineage: Bacteria > Bacillota > Clostridia > Oscillospirales > Oscillospiraceae > Vermiculatibacterium. The sequence continues at coordinate 7,958 of JAGBDQ010000075.1, read as the reverse complement.
AACTGGAAGCTTTACATGGAAAAGCTGACCCAAAAAGACGGGCTCAACTACATGCTGGAGTTCATGCCTGATGACAGCATCGACTCCCTTTCCCGGGAAGCAGCCACCCTGAAAGGCTGGCTGGGGCTGTAAGGACTTCCGTATTGCCAAACGGCAAAAAAGCAGACATGAGACTTCCCTGCGTCTCATGTCTGCTTTTTTACATATCCGGAAAAGCTTACGCTTTCTTCTCGTAGAGCTCCATCAGCTCCAGAGCCACCAGCTTGAAGCACTCGGCGCTCATCATCTGGTCCTCGGCGTGGACCAGCATCAGGTCAAAGGGGATCTCCACCCCCTGGCCCTGCATGGCCAGGATGTCGTGGTGGAAATCGTGGCCCTGGGCAAAGAGCTTGTCGGCCTCGGCCACGGTGGCCTTCGCTTCCTCGAACTTACCCGCCTTGGCCTGGTTCAGGGCCTCTACGTACATGCTGCGGGCGGTGCCCACGGCGGCAATGATCTGGAAATCGATCTCTTCCAGCTTTTCGCGGATCTCTTCCAAAGTCATTTTCTCAGCCCTCCATCAGCTTGATGGCGGCCTCAAGGACCTCCTTGCCCTTCATCATGCCGTAGAGCTGCATGTCGATGACCATCTGGGGCTTGTCGGGGAAGGCGGCGGCCACCTTATCCTTCTGATACCGGACCTGGGGGCCAAGGAGGATGCAGTCGGCCTCGGGGCCGTACTTATCCATCTCGTTCAGGCTGTATGCCGCGATGGTGCAGTCATACCCCTTCTCCTTGGCGGCGTTCTGCATTTTCGTGACCATCAGGCTGGTGGACATACCGGCGGCGCAGAACAAAACAATGTTTTTCATAATACGTTTCCTCCCTTGGTTTCAATGACCTGTTTGTACCAGTCAAAAGATTTTTTCTTGCAGCGTTCAAAGGTGCCGTGACCCTCATCGTCCACATCCACGTAGATAAAACCGTACCGCTTGGACATCTGGCCGCCAGAGGCGCTCACTAAGTCGATGCAGCCCCAGGGGGTGTAGCCCATGACCTCCACCCCGTCCTGGATGGCGTTATAGATCTCGATGATGTGGCGGCGGAGATAGTCGATGCGGTAATCATCCTCCACCCGGTAGCCGTCCTTCTCGGTGGGGAGCAGCTCATCCCTGGTGCCCAGGCCGTTCTCCACGATGAAGAGGGGCTTCTCATACCGGTCGTAGAGCTCCACCAGGTAGCTCTTGAGGCCCACGGCGTCGATCTGCCAACCCCAGTCGCTGGAGCCCTCCAGATAGGGGTTTTGCTTGCCGAAGGCCAGGTTGCCGATGGAACTGCCGCCTGAGGGATCCGCCGCGGTGACCCCGCTCATGTAGTAGCTGAAGCCCAGGTAGTCGCAGGGGTAGGCAGCCATCAGCTCCAAGTCTCCGGGCTGGATGTCCAGCTTGACCCCCTTTTCCCGCCACATGCTCTTGGCGTAGGCGGGGTAGTGGCCCCGCATCATGGTGTCGGCAAAGTAGAGGCTTTCATGCTTGTGCTTCAGGGTGGCGTACACGTCCTCGGGCTTGCAGGTCTCGGGGTAGGACTGCATGCCGGCCAGCATCATGCCGATCTTGGCACCGGGAATGATCTCGTGGCAGAGCTGGTTGGCCCGGGCCGAGGCCACGAACATGTGGTGGGAGGCCTGGTAGATGTCCTGCCAGCGGTCGGGGTCGGTAAAGCCCTTGGTAAAGCCGCACTGGAACAGGGGGAGCATGGCGTTGGTGTTGATCTCGTTGAAGTTGAGCCAGTACTTCACCTTGTCCTTGTAGCGGGTGAAGATGGTCTTGCAGTACCGTTCGTAGAAGTCAATGAGCTTCCGGTTTTTCCAGCCGCCGTATTCCTGGGCCAGGTGGAGGGGCATCTCGTAGTGGGTAATGGTGATAAGGGGCTCGATGCCGTATTTGTGGAGCTCGTCAAAAAGGTCATCGTAGAACTGCAGACCCTTTTCGTTGGGCTCCAGCTCATCCCCCTTGGGGAAGATCCGGCTCCAGGCGATGGAGGTCCGGAAGACCTGGAACCCCATCTCCCCGAAGAGGGCCACGTCCTCTTTATAGTGGTGGTAGAAGTCGATGGCCTTGTGGCTGGGGCAGTAGATCTCGGGCTGCATCTCAATGGGCCCGGTACGGCCCATCCGGTTTTCCATGCCCACACCCAGGGTATCGGCGGTGCTGGGCAGCTTGCCGTCCTCTAAGTAGGCCCCCTCAAACTGGTTGGCCGCAGCCGCGCCGCCCCAGAGGAAGCTTTCAGGAAACTGTTTCATAGATATTCGCTCCTTCCGTCAAAAATGGTGGAGAGGCTCACGCCTCCAAAAACACCACGGTGTCGCCATCGGCCACCATGCTGAGAAGCTCAAACTCTTGAGGATCCAGCTTGGCCACCAGATTCCGGGTGCCATCGTTGAGGATGGGCTTCAGCACGATCTGGACCTCGGCGGCGTAGTGTTTGTAGCTGTCGTTGACCATGACCACATCCCCGGGCTGAAAATACTCTCCCTCTGCCTTCCGGGGCGGGAAGGCCTCCTTGGCGTAGACCATCCGGGGCATCCGGCTCCGCCAGATCCACTCCGAGCTGTCCCCCACGTCCATGTGGGGATAGTACTCAAAGAGAACCTTACGCTCCATAGCGGTGATTCCGGGGTCCAGATGGATCTTCAGCTTTTTAGGCAAGGTGCGGCTTTCTCCGGCCAGGGCGGACGAGGAAAGCCCCATGGCCTTCAGAATGGGGAGAAGGGGATTCTCCTTGGGGACTTCCACTGGGGCAAAGACTGCCTGGAGGGCTTTCAGCTCCTCCTCGGTAGCGTAGGCGTTGCCAATGAGCACATACTCCATCCCTGCGGCCAGCAGCTCCCGGGCCTGGAGGTCTATAGGAAGGTCCCGGTGCCGCTCTACGGTGGGAAGCCCGTCCCGGGCGTCCCAAACTCCGTGGGAATCCTTGCCGTGTGAGGACACAAAGGCGGCCTGTCCGCAGCCGGTATCGGAAAGCCGTTTGGCTGCCGATTTGAACTTTTCCCACTTCATGCCGGTATAACGCTGAGGGTAGAAGTTGTAGCACAGCAGCAGGTCCTGGGAGTTCTCCACCTTCTCCAGTAGGTCCCGAATCAGGGCCTCCCCCCGCTCCCCCATGGAGGCGTTGAGCTCCAGGCGGATGCCGTAGGGGTTGGAAAGGAACTGGAGGTAGCCCTCGGTGGTGAGGGGAGTGTCCAGCCGGAGAATGTCGCACCCAATGCTATGGAATACCGATAGATCGGAAGGAGAGGCCCCAAACCGCTCCAGACAGGGTCCGTTCACGTCCAGAGAGACCTGGAGGCCCACACTGTGGGCGGCCGAAATGAACTCCCTGAAGTAGGTCAAGACCTCTTCTTCACTCCCTTCCACCGAGAACATACTGGAGAACACCCGTGTGCAGCCGTACTTAGCCGCTAATGCCATGTAGTCCTTGATCTCACTGAGAGGACGAAGGTCGGGATAGACCGAAATACCGTAGCCGGGCATAAAAAGCCCTCCTTTCTGAATAGAAACCGGGGAGCCTGCCGGAAGGCGGGCTCCCCGGCCGATGGGAACGATAACGGGAAAGTTTATCTCTTACGCCTGGGGGGCCTCCACCGCGGCGGCGTCAGCGGCCTCCTGCTCGCAGGCCTTCTTGTCGATGATCTTGAAGAAGGGGAGCCAGATCACAAAATCGATGGCGATCAAAATGATAACCCACACGGCGCCCGACCAGTGGGCGTTCAGCAGAGCGCCCAGAATGGGAGTGGGAATAAAGTTGTTGATACCAGCGCCGGTGGGAGTGGCAAGGAAGCCGATTTTGTTGGCGCCCCAGGTCAGGAAGAAGTTGATGGGCTGGAGGAGCACGAAGGGGGCGGCCATCACCGGGTTCATCACCAGAGGGATGCCGAAGACCTGAGGCTCCGAGATGTTGAACAGAGAAGTGGGAAGCGCGATCTTGGAGAGGGACTTATACTGCTGGGACTTGGCAAAGACCAGCATCACCAGGCCAAGGGGCAGCACGGGGAAGTCCATGAGCAGAGCGGTCCAGCAGAATTCGGGGTAGGGGGCGGGGGTCCCGGCGGCGAAGGCGGCAGCGTTGGCTGCGCCGGCGGTACCGATGACCATGGCCATGGCGGAGTAACACACCATGCCGCCGTGGACGCCGAAGACCCACAGGAGCTTGGAGAGGGTCAGGAAAGCCACAGCGCCGGCTACGCCGCCGCCAATGGACATCATGGGTGCCTGAAGAATGCCGTAAATAAAGTTCTGGGCGGTGCCGAAGGGGGTCAGGGTGAAGCCCCACCGGATCAGCAGGAAGACCAGGAACACCAAACCGGCGGGAAGCATCATCTCAAACATGCCGGACACATTCTGGGGTACCGACTCGGGCATCTTGATCTTAATATTTTTGTCAATACAGAAGGCGTAGATCCGGGCACCCAGAATGGCGGCGATCATGGCCAGGAAGATGCCCTGAGCGCCCAGAGAGCCCACGGGAATCACGTTGGGGACCGGCGTGGCGCTGGTATAATCCGCGCTGTAAAGCATGCCGGTGAAGGGGGTGAGCATCATAAAAGAGCCCAGGCCCACCAGAGCGCAGGCCAACTTGTCCTTGTCAAACTGCTTGGCCATGGCATAGCCCATACCCAGAGCGATCCACACGGCCATCAGGTCGGAAGTGACTGACACGGGAATGGAGAGAATGTCGCCAAAGCCGCTGCTGGTCAGGAAGGACTGCCAGGCAGGGATGGGCAAGGACTTCACCAGGGTGAAAATGGAGCCCGCGATGGTGATGGCGGCCACACTCATAAAGCCGTCCATGAGGACACGCATGTACCGCATTTGAGTGAAGCCCACAATTTTGTCAAGGATCTTGTTTGCGTTCATAAGGAAACCTCCTCTTCTATGTTTGGCCCATTTGAGGGACCGTCTCCATTCTAACAAAGAGGGGGGAAATTACATTATCAAGTTTTCTCTTGTGGAACCGCACAAAATGCTAAAGAAAGGACAGCCCAAGCCTCAGCAAAATAAACAAAGCGGAGACCGCACCCATCTTGAGCATGCTCTCCATCATGGGCAGAGTAGCAATGGAGGGCGGAAAATGGACCTTGTCCAGCTGATAGACTGCCCCCACCGCCAAAACCGACAGCGCCGCCAAAAACAAAGCATTGGGCAGGGCAAAAAAGGCCAGGGGGATCTGCCCTACCGCCACACGGAAGGCGGCGTTCCAGCGCTCTACCAGGTTGCCCAGCGGCAGCATGAGGAGGGGCGCTCCCAGGGCGATCATTCCCCGGGCCACCGGCTCCCGATGCGTAAGAGCACCGTACTGGTATCCCACCGAGAACATGAAGTACAAAATCAGGATGGAGAGGGTGGCTTGACTGGCGCCCATCAAAGCGGAGGAAGGGAAGAGACACCCCAGTACACGGCAGAAGAGCCCAAAGAGCAGGACTGGGACGCAATAGAGAGCGGCATTCATCAGGGCCTGGGCCAGAAGAGAAAAGGTCAGCTTGACTGGCTCGGGTCGGGCGGTGGGCTGGGTGCGGATGGAGTCTATGTAGGCGTAGATCGTTTCAAGCTGTCCCAGTACAAAGGTCTCCTCGGTGAGCTGATGACAGGGGATGCCCTCCCGCTCTGCCTGCTCCCGCAGTTCCTGGGCCATCAGTTCGGCCTGTGGAGCGATAAGCACCAGATCGGCATGGGGGAGCAGATCGGCATAGGCGCCCACCCGGCCGGCGGTAAAATAATCCGGCTTTTTCTGTTCCTGGGCGTACTTCTGGAGTCTGGCAGCGAGCATATTGGTGGTAATGCCGCCGCCGCAGACCAACAGTACGTTCATGCCTTCTCACCTCCCGATAAATAAACCTCCAGGGCGGTCTGGCTTAAGTCGCGGGCCAGAGCCTGGACCGCGCCGGGGTCGGTGGCCAGAGGGACCAGTGCCTCCATAAAAGCGTTCATCTCTGCATCCCGTTCGGGGATAGCCAGCAGGATCACCAGCCGCACCGGGCCGAATTTCCACAGGACAGGCTTTTTCAGGGAGAGGATGGCGGCCGCCCCGGTCTCCCCTTGATAGCCATAGGGGTGGGGCATGGCCAGTTGGCCCCCCACCTCGGTGGAGCTGAGAGCCTCCCGCTGCTTCACCTGAGAGGTGAAGTCTCCTTCCCCACCGGGGAAGGAGAAGGACTTTTCCATCTCCCCGCAGAGAAAGTCCAGCGTCTCCTCCCGGGTTGCAAAGCTTCTGTCCGGAAAGAGGAGCAGATTTTGGGGCAAATGGGAAGGGCTGGTGGGCTTGGCCGCCGCACGCATGAAATCGTCCACCCGCTCCATGGCCCGGTCACTCATGGTCAGGTCCACCATAACAGAGGGAACCGGGTACCGTTCGGGCAGAGGAACGGTGGTAAAAATACAGAGGATCTGGCTGAAATCCTGCTTTTCCAGCTCAAACACCGAGGAGAGGATCAAATTTTCCCGCTTGAAGCGGTAACGATCCACCAGCCGGTGACAGATGAGTTTGGCGGTGCCCCGGCCAGAGGCGCACACCACCAGCACCTTCCAGTCGTTCCGGGCGTCCTCCTCCCGCTTTTCCAGGGCCACGGCAAAGTGGAGGGCCAGGTAGCCGGTCTCATCTTCACTCATGTCCAGGGAGAGGTCCCGGCGGATCACGTTGAGGGCGCACACGGCCAGCTCATAGGCCTGGGGCATGTCCCGTTTGATGTCCTGCAAAATGGGGTTTTCCTGCTTCAGCCCGAACCGCAGCCGGGACAGCAAGGGCTGAGTATGTAAGGCCAGGGCGGTGTAGAGCTCGGCGTCTCCGGCCAGGTCGATGCCCTTCTCCCGACGGATCTCCTCCAGCACGTGGTTGATGCACTCCAGCGTTTCGGCGGTGAGGGTTTGACCCTGCTTGAGGATACGCTTGCCCAGCAGGTGCATCATCATGTACTGGGTCTCTCCCTCGGGGATCTCCACGCCGAAGGCGGCCTCAAACCGGGTGACCAGCTCCCGGGCGGCCTGCCGTTCCTTCTCCACGGAGCCGTCAAACTGGAGGGGCTGGGCCTCGGTGAGCCGGTTGCCTGAGGCCATGCGCTGGATGGCAATGACACAGTGGCGGATGAGGTTATAGAGGTTGATGTCGTTGATGACCAGGTCGTTGCGCTGGATCACATCCAGCACGATCTGCTGGATCTTCCGGGTCATGCCCTCCTGGCTTTCCAGGGTGGGAACGTTGGCCCGGTGGGCGTAGCACAGCCGCTTTTTGATCTCCTCCCCCCGGATCATTACACCGTATTTGGGCCGGGTGACAATCTGGAGCTGGTATTCTCCCAGCTCGGCCTTGATCTCGGGCATGAGCCGGTCTACCGTGGCCCGGCTTACAAAGAGCTCGTCGGCCATCTGCTCGATGCGCACAAAGTCTCCCGCCTTCAGCAGCCGGGTAATGAGATACCGCTTTCGGGATTCATTGTCCGAGAAAGAGGAGTTTTCCTCCCGGATCATGGCTTCCAGCTCTCGGTCGGTCATGGACACACCTCCAAAAGGGCTTTTCTCCATTGTAGCACAGTTCCGGGATTTTTGCACAGATTTTGGGGAGAAACGCCTGAAAAAGAGAGGACCCGACGCCTCCGTCCGGAAGTGTCGGGTCCTCGTTTATATCAAGTCAAAGTGTTTCAGCCCCAGGTAAATACCGTCGGCGTCCACAGCTTCGGTCACATAGTCGCTTTGGGCCTTGAGGGAAGGATCCCCGTTGCCCATGGCTACGCCGATCCCCGCAAAGAGGAGCATTTCCCGGTCATTTTGGTTGTCGCCGAAGGCGACACATTCCCCGGGCGCCACGCCGATCCGCTCTAGCAGCCGGGCAAGGCCGGTCTGCTTGTCTACCCCCCAAAGCAGCAGGTCGCTGGAGCGGCCGTTGATGTCCACGGCCCGGCAGCGGCCGGAAAAGGCGGCGTTGAACCG
>JAGBDQ010000074.1 GCA_017937415.1 Oscillospiraceae bacterium | reverse complement strand
CCGGTGAGATTGATGAAACTGCCCATATGAGCGTGGGCCGGGTCGGCGGTGATGACGGGGTAACACAGGATGGAAGCCTGGACCGGGAAACTCCCGGGGAATACTTCCCGAACTTCGGCGCAGTCAAAGCAGGTGGAATAGTGTGCAGCCAGGTGTCCGCCGGCGGAGAAACCCAGAATGGCCACCCGCTCGGGATCGCAGTGCCATTCGTCTGCATGACGGTGGATCAACTCCATAGCGGCGGCCACCTCCCGGATCTGGGTGGGGAACCGGTTTGGCGCCACGGAATAGGTCAGAACAAAGGCGTTATATCCCTCCGGCAGGAAGTGCAGGGCGATGGGTTCGCCTTCCCGCTGGCTGACGCCGGCATAGCCACCGCCGGGGCAGATCAGAATGCAGGGGCGCTTCTGGTCCTGGCGGCCCATTTCTGTCATATTTTGCGGCAGATAGATTTCAAGAGTGGGGTCACAGCCATTTTCTCCCAGGAAGGGGAAGCTGTCTTTTAAGTGCAGGATTTCGTATCTCATAAGCGGTCCTCCCTCTGTGTTGTTTTTATTATATTACAGGAAGATCCCGGAAAGGTCAAGGGTGGATCGATCCCGGGGGTCAGCCGCGTTATTCGTTGTCAGTTTGCTCCGTGGACTGGCGGTAGGCTCTGGGGGTCAGACCGGTCCACTTTTTGAATACACGGTTGAAGGAGCGTTGGTCGGCAAAGCCACATTCGAAGGCAATGTCACTGACCTTATTTTGAGTCTCGGACAGCAGTTTTTTTGCGTGGCCGACCCGGAGCTGGTGCAGATAGTCCAGGTAACCGCAGGAAAGCTTGGCTGCAAAGGCCCGGGAGAGATGGCTGTGGTTAACGCAGAATCTTTCGGCCACTGATTCCAGGGACAGTGGCTCCGTATAGTGGGTGGAAAGATATTCCAGGATCTTGGTGAAGGTGTCCTTGTCAGCCAGAGGCGTGGTGATGGGCTGGTAAGGCAGGTCCTGCAGAATGGTACCCAGGATCAGATACAGGTAACCGGTGAGAATGTCAGAGCTGCAGGCGTTGTTGAAGGCGTTGAGGCTGTCCAGACCCAGGCGGACCAGCTGCGTATCCCGGGCAAGGCGGAAATTCTCATACTTCCGGGCGCTGAGCCGGGCGGCAAAGCGTGACAGCTTTTCGGGACTGACGATGAGCATCACGCCGCCGCCCTCGGAGGTCTCGTGGTAGGCGTGGAGTTCGTGGGAAAAGGCCACCATGGCATCGCCGGGATGCAGGATCTCCGTGCGGCGGCCGCAGGTGGTTTTGAGAGTGCCCTCGGTGCAGATCACGACCTCCAGAGCGCTGTGTACATGGGGCACAAAGCTGTGATGACGGATCGGAAAGATCTCCAGGGGAGCTGTTTTTGTTTCGTACAGGATCATGAGAACACCTCCTCCCGGCCAGTATATCAATTTTTGTCTATATTTGCAAGTAAAAAGTACTTGAAAGGATGATAATGGCAATATATAATGAAGTTACAATTTATAAAAGAAAGGTTGCGTGACATTTGTGAAAAAAGCACTAATTTTCCAAGGCGGCTGGGACGGACATACCCCCCTGGAGACCAGCCTCGAGTACAAGAAGATGCTGGAACCCCATGACTTTGAGGTCACAATTGTTGACGATTTGAACTACCTCAATGATTATGAGAACCTGCTCCAGTTCGACCTGATCGTCCCCATGTGGACCATGGGCGAGATCTCCGGTGTGCAGCGGGACAATGTGTCCCGGGCAGTCCAGAGCGGCATCGGCCTGGCAGGCTGCCATGGCGGTATGTGCGACTCCTTCCGGATGGACACCGAGTGGCAGTTCATGACCGGTTCCCAGTGGGTTGCCCATCCCGGTAACGACGGCACCCCCTACATGGTCAACCTGATCCCCGGCAACGAGTTCACCGAGGGTCTGGAGGACTTTAAGGTGGAGAGCGAGCAGTACTACATCCACGTGGACCCCTGTGTCAAGGTCTACGCCACCACCACCTTCCCTGTGGCCGACGGCCCCCACGCCGCCAACGGCGAGGTGAAGGTTCCTGTGGTCTACACCAAGATGTGGGGCAAGGGCCGGGTGTTCTACACCTCTCTGGGCCATACCTATAAGATTTTCGACATCCCCGAAGCACGGACGATCATGACCCGCGGCCTGCTGTGGGCTGCCAAGTGATCCCGAACTTCCATCAATAACTGTATCAGGAGGAAACGCAATGAGTAAGGTAAATGTAGCGATCGTTGGCTGCGGCAATATCAGCGGTATTTATCTGGAGAATCTGACAGACATCGTTAAGAACGTGACATTTGACAATGTGAATGTCTATGCTATCGCCGACCTGATCCCCGCCAATACCAAAGCCAAGTCCGAGAAGTTCAATATCGAGCGGATCATGACCTTTGAAGAGATGCTGGAAGACGAGAACATTCAGATCATTGTGAATCTGACCACCCCGCCTCTGCACTATGACATCTCCAAGCGGGCACTGCTGGCCGGCAAGCACGTCCATTCCGAGAAGCCTCTGTCCATCTCCTATGCCCAGGGCAAGGAGCTGGTCCAGATCGCTGAGGAGAAGGGCCTGTTCCTGGGCTGCGCTCCCGATACTTTCCTGGGCGGCGGCATCCAGACCTGCCGGAAGATCATCGACGAAGGCCTCATCGGCGAAGTCATCGGTGCCAATGCCTTTATGATGTGCCACGGCCACGAGGGCTGGCATCCCAATCCCGCCTTCTATTACCAGGTGGGCGGCGGCCCCATGTTCGATATGGG
>JAGBDQ010000073.1 GCA_017937415.1 Oscillospiraceae bacterium | reverse complement strand
GGGGTACCATCTGGAGCTTACCACCTCTCACCGCTCGGTGAACCGGGAGCTGCTGACCCTTATGGCCGAGAGCGGCTTTTCCCCCAAGGAGGCCCAGCGGGGCGGGACCTACATGGCCTATTTCAAGCACAGCGAGACCATCGCCGATGTGCTCACCGTTATGGGAGCCCCCCTGGCCGCCATGGAGCTGATGAACGCCAAGGCCGAGAAGGACATCCGGGGGGGTGTGAACCGCCGGGTGAACTGCGACGCTGCCAACTTAGACAAGGCGGTGGACGCCGCCCAGGAGCAGCTGGAGATCATCCGCCGGGCCATGGCCAAGGTGCCGTTGGAGGAGCTGCCTCCCAAGCTCGCCGAGGCCGCCCGGCTGCGGCTGGAGAACCCGGACCTGACCCTCACCGAGCTGGGTGAGCTCTGCGAGCCCCCCATCACCAAATCCACCTTCAACTACCGGCTGAAAAAGCTGGCGGAGCTGGGGGAGTGAGGTTATGAGGAAAGAGTATGACAGTGTCCTGTCGATAGATGAGGTCGTTTCCCGGATCCGTGAGAAGACGGTTCCATTCAGCGTAAATCCGTTCAAAGCTTCACCGTGGGATTGGGCGCTTCGGGGAAACTTTGATGGCACCTATACGATAGAAAAGAATGTTCAAGGTCGTCTATTATACGCTTGTGCGACACTGAGGATTCAGCCCCTGAGCCAAGGTACACATTTGATTTTTGAGACAAGCGGAGGGGGAATACCTGGCCTTTTTTGCCTCATATGGCTGATCATATCACCCATTCTGGCATACTGGTCTGTGAGGAAAGGAAATGACGCTGAGTCTACTGTGTTTGGCATCATATTGATGGTTCTCTTTTCATTGTCTTGTACATTGGGCGGATGGCATAAAGAGAAAGAGTTGATAGACTTTTTTGAATCTGACATACTTGGGATAGAGAAATAGAATAATATGCAAACTTGATTTTTACCAAGGAGGCGATGGTATGTCCTTTGTCCATCTGCACAACCATACGGAATATTCCCTGCTGGACGGGGCATGCCGCATCCCCCGGCTGGTGAAGCGGGTGAAAGAGCTGGGGCAGAACGCCGTGGCCATCACCGACCATGGAAGCATGTACGGGGTCATCGACTTCTACAAGGCCTGTAAGGCCGAGGGGATCAAGCCCATCATCGGCTGCGAGGTCTATGTGGCCCCCCGGACCCGGTTTGACCGGGTCCACGAGCTGGACAGCAAGGCCCGGCATCTCATCCTTCTGTGCAAAAATGAGGAGGGCTACCGCAACCTCTCCCACATGGTGAGCCAATCCTATACGGAGGGTTTCTACATCAAGCCCCGCATCGACCTGGACCTTCTGCACCAGCGGGCCGGGGGGCTCATCTGCCTGTCGGCCTGTCTGGCGGGGGAGATCCCCCGGCGGCTGAAGAACGGGGACTATGAGGGAGCCAAGGAGCACGCTTTGGAGATGGACGCTCTCTTCGGCCGGGGAAACTACTACCTGGAGCTTCAGGACCACGGCCTGGAGGACGACCCGGTGGTGAACGCGGGGCTTCTCCGGCTCCACGAGGAGACCGGGATCCCTCTGGTGTGCACCAACGACGCCCACTATATCGAAAAATCGGACGCCCGGATGCAGGATATTCTCATGTGCATCCAGACCGGAAAGACCGAGGCCGACCCGGACCGGATGAAGTTCGAGAAGGACGAAATGTATATCAAGTCCACCCAGGAGATGGAGGCCCTGTTCTCCAAATACCCCGGGGCTATAGAGAACACCCAGAAGATCGCCGATATGTGCAACGTGGAGTTCGAGTTCGGTAAGTACCACCTGCCGGAATTCCATCTGCCCGAGGGGGAGAGCGACCCGGACGCCTACTTTGAGAAGCTCTGCCGCCAGGGGTTTGCCCGGCGGTATCCCGACAATCCCGAGGGCTATGAAAAACAGCTGGAATATGAGATGGACATGATCCGCAAAATGGGGTTCGTGGATTATTTTCTCATTGTCTCCGATTTTATCGGCTTCGCCAAGCGCAGCGGCATCCCGGTGGGACCGGGGCGGGGCTCGGCGGCCGGGTCCATGGTGGCCTACTGTATGGCCATCACCGAGGTGGATCCCATGAAGTACGGCCTCTTTTTCGAGCGGTTTTTGAACCCTGCCCGGGTCACCATGCCCGATATTGACATCGACTTCTGTCCCCGCCGCCGGGAGGAGGTCATCGACTATGTGCGCCGGAAATACGGCGCCGACCACGTGGCCCAGATCGTCACCTTCGGCACCATGGCGGCCCGGGGGGCCATCCGGGACGTGGGCCGGGTCCTCAATATGCCCTATGACCGGGTGGACCAGGTGGCCAAGCAGGTGCCCATGGCTCTGCACATTACCCTGGACGAGGCCCTGAAGGTGTCCAAGCCTTTGCGGGATCTGTACGAGGAGGACGAGGAGATCAAGCTCCTCATCGACACCGCCCGGGCCATCGAGGGGATGCCCCGGCACGCCTCCACCCACGCCGCCGGCGTGGTCATCACCAAGCTGCCGGTCCAGGACTATGTGCCTCTGGCCACCAACGACGGACAGCCCGTGACCCAGTACACCATGGTGACCTTGGAGGAGCTGGGCCTGCTCAAGATGGACTTTTTGGGCCTTCGGAACCTGACGGTGCTGGACGACACGGTCAAGATGGTGCAGAAGGAGCGGCCCGGATTCACCCTGGAGGATGTGCCCCTGGACGACCAGGAGGTCTATAAGATGCTGGCCGACGGACGGACCAGCGGGGTGTTTCAACTGGAGTCGGCGGGCATGACCGGGGTGTGCGTGGGCCTGGGTCCCAAGAGCGTGGAGGACCTGTGCGCCGTCATCGCCCTCTACCGGCCGGGGCCTATGGACTCTATCCCCCGGTTTTTGGAGTGCGCCCAGAATCCGGAGCTTGTGACCTACCTCCACCCCAAGCTGGAGCCCATCCTGTCGGTGACCTACGGGTGTATCGTCTATCAGGAGCAGGTCATTCAGATCTTCCAGCAGCTGGCGGGGTATTCCCTGGGGCAGGCGGACATGGTCCGCCGGGCCATGTCCAAAAAAAAGCGGAAGCAGATCGAGGAGGAGCGGGAGTATTTTATTCACGGCGATCCCTCCCGCAATATTGTGGGCTGCATGGCCAACGGGATCCCGGAGAAGGTGGCCCAGGAGATCTACCGGGAGATCGACGCCTTTGCCGAGTACGCATTCAACAAGGCACACTCCCTGGCCTACGCCATTGTGGCCTACCAGACCGCATGGTTCAAGTATCACTATCCCAAGGAGTATATGGCCGCCCTTCTGACCTCGGTGCTGGACAGCAGCACCAAGGTGGCGGAATACATCGCCGAGTGCAAGCTCAGCGGGATCGCCCTTCTTCCTCCCGACGTGAACGCCTCGGAGGCCGATTTTACCGTAAGCGGGGACGGGATCCGGTTCGGCCTGGCCGCCGTCAAGGGAGTGGGCCGGGGCTTCGCCCTCCAGCTTCTGAAGGAGCGGGAGGCGGGAGGCCGGTTCCAGGGCTTTTCTGACTTTTGCCAGAGGATGTTCGACTACGACTGCAACAAGCGGGTGGTGGAGTCTCTCATCAAGTGCGGGGCCTTTGACGGCTTCGGGCACCGCCGCAGCCAGCTTTTGGCCACCGCGGAAAAGACCATGGACATCATCGCCAAGACCAAGCGGGAGACGGTGGAGGGGCAGTATGACCTCTTCGGCGGGGAGGGCGGCTTTGCATCCGCCCCTGAGATCAAGCTGCCGGATATTCCGGAGTTCTCCCGGCAGGAATTGATGCGCATGGAGAAGGAGATCACCGGGCTTTATCTCACCGGGCACCCCATGGACGACTACCGGGCTCTGGCCCGGGAAAAGCAGGCCGCCCCCATCGGGGGCATCCTCTCTGACTTTGACCGGGAGGAGGGGCCCCAGACCTACCGGGACGAACAGCGGGTAGTCCTGGCGGGGGTGGTGAACGTGGCCAGGACCAAGACCACCAAGAACAATACCCTCATGGCCTATGTGACCTTGGAGGACGACACCGGGGCCATGGAGCTGCTGGTATTCTCCCGGGTGCTGGAATCCTGCGCCGCCTTTTTGAAGGAGGGGTCCGCCCTGCTGGTCAGCGGGAAGCTGTCTGTGCGGGACGAGAAGGCACCCCAGCTCATGTGCGACAAGGTGGAGCTGCTGGACTCGGCCGCCGGGCTGGAGAGCCGGGATCCGGGGCAGTCGGTGGGGGAGAAGCTCTACTTGAGGGTCCCTTCGGCAGGGGATCCCCGGGTGCGGAAGGCCCAGCTCATTGTGAGCATGTTCCCCGGGCGGCAGCAGGTGGTGGTTTACTGCGTGGACAGCGGCAAGCGGCTGGGTATGCCCGGCGAGCTGCGGCCCACCCTGGTGAAAGAGATGGAAGAGCTGTTTGGAAAAGAGAACGTGGTGGTCAAATAACCAAGGAGAAGTCATGACGGAAAAAAAGTCCATGTTCGGAAAGAAGCTCATGTTTTACCTGTTCCACCGCACGGCGGTGGTGGCGCTGCTGCTCATTTTGCAGATCGCCCTGCTGGCGGTTGCCCTGGTCCGTTTTTCGGAATATTTTATCTATTTTTATCTCTTCTGTGTCCTGCTTTCGGTGGTGGAGGTCTTGATCATCATCAACCGGCAGGACGACCCGGGGTACAAGATCGCCTGGATCACCCTGATTTTGATCTTCCCCCTCTTTGGCGGGCTGTTCTATCTGGTCTGCGGCGGAGGGAAGGTGACCCGGCGCACCCGGGAGAAGATGGGGGCCATGGACCGGCACATGCGGCGGGTCCTGTCACCGGATAAGAAGGCGGGGGCTTTGCGGGGCTTTGGCCGGGACGCGGTGAACCAGGCCACCTATCTGGAGGAGACCGCCTGCTGCCCGCTGTACACCAATACCTGGACCCGGTATTTTCCCCTGGGGGATCAGGTGTACGAGCCTTTTTTAGAGGAGCTTCGCCGGGCGGAGCGGTATATCTTCCTGGAGTATTTTATTATCACCCCGGGGAAGTTCTGGAACACCGTGCTGGAGATCTTGGAGGAGAAGGTCAAAGCCGGGGTGGATGTGCGCTTGATCTACGACGATGTGGGCTGCCTCTACACCCTGCCCAAGGACTACGACAAGGTCATGGAGGGAAAGGGGATCCGGTGCCGGGTGTTCAACCGGTTCCGGCCGGTGCTGTCGGTGCGGCTCAACAACCGGGACCACCGGAAGATCTGCGTGGTGGACGGACACACCGCTTTTGCCGGGGGGTTCAACCTGGCTGACGAGTATATCAACGAAGTGGTCCGCTACGGCCACTGGAAGGACAGCGGCATTCTCCTGAAGGGGGAGGGGGCCTGGTCCATGACGGTGATGTTCCTGGCCATGTGGGAGTATGTCAGCGGCGAGCGGGAGGACTACGGGACCTTCCGGCCCACCGCTCTGCCTCCCGAAGCCGTGGCGGGGAAGGACCGCTGGGTCCAGCCCTACACCGATTCCCCCCTGGATAACGAGGCGGTGGGGGAGACCGTCTACCTGAACCTCATCAGCAAGGCCCGGGAGTATGTGTATATCATGACCCCGTACCTGATCATCAGCGACAGTATCAACACCGCCCTGGGCAACGCGGCCAAGAGCGGGGTGGATGTGCGAATTATGACCCCCCATATTCCGGACAAAAAGACGGTCTTTGAGCTGACGAGGGCCCATTATCTGCCCCTTTTGGAGGCGGGGGTGAAGATCTACGAGTACACCCCCGGCTTCCTCCACGCCAAGAGCTTTGCGGTGGATGATGTCTACGGCACGGTGGGTTCGGTGAATATGGACTACCGGAGCCTGTTCCTCCATTTTGAGAACGGCGTGTGGCTCTGCGGGGACCCCACCGTGCTGGAGATCAAAAAGGATTTTTTGGAGTCTCAGGAGAAAAGTGAGGAGATCACCCTGGAGAAGGCCAGGGACCACTATTTCCCCCGGCTCCTGTTCCGGGCGGTGCTCCGGATCTTCGCGCCGCTGATGTGAGGAGGGAAGCGACATGAGGGAACAGAGAACGGCGTCCGGTACCGAGACAAAGGTATTTGCCAAAGGGTACTGTTTTGTCAAGATCTTTGTCTTTTTCCTGCTGGGATGCGTGATCGGCACCTACTATGAGGAGATCTTCTGGTATATCCGGTTCCATGAGTGGGTGGACCGGCAGGGGGTCTTTTACGGCCCCTTCAGCCCCATCTACGGTCTGGGGGTATGTACCTTTGTGGTGTTTCTGGGCCGGAGGGCGGAGGAGCGCTCCTGGCTGAAGACCTGGGCCTGGTCGGCCCTCATCGGCGGGTGCACCGAGTACATTACCAGCCTGATCGCCGAGAAGATCTTCGGCTCCACCATCTGGGACTATTCCGACCAGCTTCTGAACATCAACGGACGCACCACTTTGCCCTTTATGGTGTTCTGGGGCCTGGGGGGTATGGTGCTCATGAAAGTGGTCTATCCTTTTGTGTCCAAATGGCTGGAGAAGGTCCCGTACAAGATTGGGCGGACGGTCTACTATATTGCGCTCGTTTTGATGATCCTGGACCTGTTTCTGTCGTACGGGGCCATGGGCCGCCGGGTCCTGCGGAACCAGGGGGTCCCGCCCCGGACCTTTGTGGGGGAGTTTTTCGACCGGGCCTACCCCGACGAGTATATTGACCGGCGGATCCCCGCCATGGTGT
>JAGBDQ010000003.1 GCA_017937415.1 Oscillospiraceae bacterium | reverse complement strand
GGATCATGGAGATGTACTGGTCCCAGAGAAAGAGAAGGGCTTGCTTCATCTCTCTCCCCCCTTACTGCTGGAGGTCCTCATGGCCGCACAGGGCCACGAACACCTTCTGAAGGCTGAGGGGGGTGATGTCCACGTCCGCCTCTTTGGCGGTGGTGAGCCGTTTGGCGTCGCAGCGCACGGTGGCCATCTTGTGCTTGCCCAGCATTTGAGTGGAGAGCACCTCCATGCCCCGGGTCACCTCATCCACCACGTCCTCCCGGCCCGAAATGCCGTGGAACTGGGCAATGAGCTCTTCGGTGGGGCAGTTCTCGATGATCTTCCCCTCGTCTAAGATGATGACCTGCTCGAAGACCGAGGCGGCCTCCTCAATAATGTGGGTGGAGACGATAAAGGTGCGGCCGGTCTCCATGTAGTCCTCCAGCAGGAGCTGGTAGAACCGCTCCCGGGCCACCACGTCCAGCCCGGCGGCCGGCTCATCCAAAATGGTGAGGGGAGCCCGGCTGGCCAGGGCGATGAGGATGGTCACCATGGACATCTGGCCCTTGGAGAGCTGGTGGATCTTTTTCTTGGGATCCACCTTGAACTCGGCGATCAGCTTATCGGCGTACTCCTGGTCCCAGTTGGGGTAGAACAGTTTGCCCATCTTCAAATACTGCTTCACCTTCAGGGTGTTCTGCCCGGTAAAGAGGGTGGCCTGAAGCTCCCGGGAGAAGCAGATCTGGCTCAGGGCCTTCTGGTTCTCCCAGACCTTCTCCCCGCCGTAGGTCACCTCTCCGGCGTCCATGGTGTTCTGCCCGGTGAGGATGCCCAGAAGGGTGGTCTTGCCCGCCCCGTTGCGGCCGATGAGGCCGTAGATCTTGCCGGGCTGGATCTCCAGGTCCAGGTCCTTCAGCACCTCGTTGCTGCCGTAGGCCTTGCACACGCCCTTGGCCTTCAAAATGTTCTCATTCATCGTCATTCTCTCCTTCCGATTGAGCCAGCTCCAGCATGGCCCGCAGTTCCTCTCTGGTCAGGCCCAGGGACTTGCCCTCCTGGACCAGCGGCTTTACATAGCCGTCAAAAAAGGCGGCCTTTCGCTTCTCTCTCACTCTCTCCTTCGCTCCCTTCGAGACGAACATACCGATCCCTCTCCGTTTGTACAGGATCCCCGCGTCCACCAGCAGATTCAGCCCCTTGGCCGCCGTGGCCGGGTTGATGCTGTATCCCCGGGAGAGCTCGTTGGTGGAGGGGACTCCCTCCTCCTCCTTGTAGACGCCCCGGAGAATATCGTCCTCCAGCATCCGGGCGATCTGCAGATAAATGAGGTCCTTCTCGTTCAGCTCTTCACGCATGGATGCGCCTCCTTTCCTCGTCTCGGCTTGTTGGTTCGTTACTCATGTAATGAACCATACCACCATGGAAGCTGTTTGTCAATAGGTTTTTGAAAATTTTTTTCGGGAAACGAAAAAAACCGCCCCTCCCAAAAGCGGGAGGAGCGGTTCCCTATTCCGTTCAAACGCTTACATCCCCAGCTCCCGGAGCTCGGAGACCAGCTCGATGTAACGCTCTGTCAGGTCCAGTACTCCGCCCTTTCCTTTCAGAGGTCTACGGCGGAAGTCCACCTCGTCCAGGTGGGAGACCCCACGGCCTCCCGTCCCCCGCCAAACCT
The DNA here is from genome assembly GCA_017937415.1 of Oscillospiraceae bacterium. Classification (GTDB taxonomy): domain Bacteria; phylum Bacillota; class Clostridia; order Oscillospirales; family Oscillospiraceae; genus Vermiculatibacterium. The sequence continues at coordinate 18,423 of JAGBDQ010000003.1, read as the reverse complement.
GGCGGAAGCCGGTCCATTTGGCCGACTCCACCGTCACCAGGCCGTCGTTCTCCCCTTCCACCCAGCCGATGATCAGGTTCTGCCACCACATGAAGACGTCGCTTCGGCAGGAGGACATGGCCCCGGCATAGCTGCGGTAAAGGACACCCGGGGCATCCGGGTTTTGGCGGTTGAACTCCTGAGCCCAGGCGGTGGTAAATTGAAAGCACACCGAGCAGAAATCGGGGTTTTTGTCCCCGATGAACCGGTACCAGGCGTTCACAAAGAACCCCGCCAGCCGGAACATCCACCGGGGCAGCCGCTGGAGGGCGTCCATGGTTTTGGCGCCGTGGTGGGGAGTGGAAATGGCGGTGAGGGAGGCCAGCTTCTCCCCATAGCCCAGGGAGGAGGCCAGATACCGGGCGTCCAGCCCGCCCTTGGAGTGGGCAATGAGGTGGAGCTTTTCGCTCCCGGTTTCGGAAAGCACCTCATCCACCCGCCCCGCCAGGCTGGCGGCGTTCTCCTCCACGGTGGCCCAGCCGTCCTGGCCGCCGAAGTAGACCTGGGCTCCTTTCTCCCGCAGAGCCTCGGGGATGCGGCCCCAGTAGCCCACATGCTTCCAGTCCCGGAAGCCGGTGCCGTGAACCATCAGGATGGGATAGCGGGTAGCACAGGAACAGTCGTTCATTTCTTTTCTCCTCCTCAGTAGATAGGCAAAAAGAACAGCCAGGGGGCGGTGACGATGGCCATGGTGAGGGCAATGGTGTGCTTCTCCCGGTCGGTGAGCAGCCCGCACTTCTTCATGGCCCGCTTGTCGAAGAAGTAAATGCACACCCCGGCGATGGCGATGCCCGTCAAAGTCCAGAGGAAGGTCAAGGGGTGAAGCCAGGGCCGGAGCAAATTGATATAGGGAATGGCCCACAGATTTTTTGCGTCCAGCACCGCCATGCCAAACCATCCGGCCACCATCCAGACCGTGCCCATCAGATCGGCGGCAAAGCCCAGAAGCCAAAGCTTCCACCACAAGGCTTTCACCACGGCCCCCTTCCGGGTATGCTTCAGGGCACAGAGGACGCAGAAAAGCACCAGGCAGTCGATGAGGAGATTCCCCGGTAGGACGATCACCAGGATCTGCGGGAAGAGCCACAGCAGCCAGACGGGGAAGAGCACATTATAGAGCTTTACCTGTTTTTTCATGGGCGGTCTCCCTTCTTGCCCAGGCCCAGCTTTTTGCGGATGGCGGTCAGCTCAAAATACCACTTCACCCACCGGATGAGCCAGATAAGCGCATATACCGCAGTGAAGGGCACTAAGAAGGTGAAGATCAAACTTGGCAGGGGCTCATAGGGGAAGTTCAGCCACACCCATCCCCACAGAGTCAGGGCCATCACGCAGAAATGGGCCAGGGAGCGGAAGATCACCGTCTTCCCGGTCTCGGCAAAGGGCAGGGTGGACAGGGCGATCTCGGCTCCAAAGGCTCCCCAAAGGAGGAACCCCAGCGCCGCGCCAACCGCCTCGGGCACATTGGAATTAAAGCAAAAGGTGAACGCGAAGCCCATCGGCCCGCCAAAAAGAGAGCCAGGCTGGGTCAGCCAGGACAGGAACAGATAGGCCAGTATGCCAATGACCGCCCCCACCACAATACGCCGCAGGGCCTGCTTTTTGTTGTCCATGAGCATGAGATGACCTCCTTTCACAAACCCAACGCTTTCTTAATGTTTTTCACGTTCCTCCGGGAAACCCAGCACACCACGCCCCCACACAGGGTCATTTTGATGGTGCCTGTCAGGGACAGGTCCAGGGCGGTGACCTTCTTCAGGTTCACCAGCTCGGACTGGGAGATGCGGACGAACCGCCGGGGGTCCAGCGCCTCCTCCAGCTCGTAGAGCCTTTCCCGCACCCGGTACTCTCCCTCCTCGGTCTGGGCGAAGACCGCTTTGTCTGCCCCATAGAACCGGAGGACGTCAGCAGGCTCCAGGGCGGTGATCTCCTCCCCCCGGAAGCCCAGCAGGGGCGGCGTGCGGGAGAGGGCCCGCTCCTGAAGTCCCCGGGCCAGGGCCTCCACCTCGGGGGTGAGCGCCGGGGTCTCGATGACGATATTGGGTTTGTCCAGCCCGGGCTTCACCCGAATTTCGATCTCCACGGTCTTCCCCCCTTCTCTCTTGTTAAATTTAGTATAGCGAAAACAGCCTTTTTTGTCCACGGTTTTCCGACGTTCGGCGGCTGAGGCGGGATATTCGGTCATATTTCAGAAAAAACACCCCCACTTTCGCAAAAAGGGCTTGCCTTTTCAGATCGGGTGTGATAAACTGTAATTCCTGTAAAATGTGATTCACGCCGACAAGGCGGAAAGGAACGATGAATTATGCTGAAAATGATCCTGTCTGTGGTTTTGGTCCTGGTTTGTATCTGCCTCACCGCTGTGGTCCTCTTCCAGGAGGGCAAGACCTCCGGCCTGAACAGCGCCGTGGGCGGCGGCTCGGATACCTTCCTCTCCAAGAACAAGTCCAAGAGCTGGAACGCCAAGCTGGCCAACTGGACCAAGTGGGTGGCCATCGGCTTTATGGTGCTCGCCCTGGTCATGTGCATGCTGTAAGAGAACCCGTCACAGAAACAAAAAGCTGTCTTTCCTCTCAAAGGAAAGACAGCTTTTTTCGTATAACAACAGTCTTTTCTGTGACGCCCCACAGGGGGCATCATTCAGCTTCGCTGAACGATCGCCCCCGGCAGCGGCAGAGCCGCTGCCCAGCCGCTGCCCAGCAAAAGAGCGTGCCTAATGGGCACGCTCTCTTGCCGAAAAAGGATGAAAAAGAAGAAAAACGCGAAATCAGTTAGGCTATCAAGCTCCAAAGCCTCGTGGCGCTCGTTCCGTTTCCCTCCGACTCAGGGCAAATCGCGGCGGCATGACCGCCTTACCAATTTGCCCCTCGCTCCAGTCCAACGTCACTCGCACTCGGCTTCTCTGCTCTTCTTATTCCAGCCCGTTAGCCACCTTCACCGCCTTGATGGCGTAGGTCATGTTCCGGCCCATGGCGATACCGGCCATCTGGCAGGGATAGTTGTTGACGAAGAAGCCGCCGGCGGCGTCGCCGCAGACGAAGAGGCCCTCCATGGGGTCCCGATTCTCGTCCACCACCCGGGCGTTTTCATCACACAGCAGACCCTGCTCGGTGGTGAGCAGGCAGGCTCCCATCCAGAAACTGTAGAAGGGGCCCTGCTTCAGGGCGGAGAGCCGGTAGGCAGGCTTGCCGAAGTCCACGTCCTCCTGGTTGTCGTAAAGCTCGTTGTACCGCTCGCAGGTGGCCAGGAAGGTGTCCTTGGCCGCCCCGGTGAATCCCATCTTGTCAGCCAGCTCCTCCAGGGTGTCAGCCTTGAAGGCGTTGCCCTTCTCGATCTGACCGTCGATCATCTGGAGGGTGCGCTCCTTGCTGCCGTTCCGGGTGCCGGCGGAGCAGCCGACAGTATGGAAACGCTGCACGTCGTCAAAGAAGTTATCGTCAAAGACGATGGCGTACACCCCACCGGGCTGGTTGTAAGCGGCGTAGCTCATCATGTCGTAGGTGCCCGACTCGTTGGTGAAACGCTCACCCCGGCGGTTCACCTTCAGGAAGGGCTGGGAGCCGATGTTGAACTGCCCCTCGGGAGAGGGGAAGACCTTGTCACCGGTGGAGGTAACGGTATAGCCCGCGTCCACACCGGGGGCGATGATTCCCCGGTCAAAGAGCATGGGGGCGGCCTCGGCCTGCATGGCCGCGCCGGCCCACACGCCGGCCTTGATGCCGTCGCCGGTATCGGTGGGCCAGCCGTTGTTGTTGGCGGTGACGGCGGTGCCCTGGGGGTCCAGCTGCTCCATCATGTCGGGATTATAAGGATAACCGCCGGTGGAGATCAGAACGCCCTTGGCCGCGTTAATGCGGATATACTTTCCGGTCTCGGTGTTCTGGGCGATGACGCCGGTGATCTTGTTGCCATTCTTCTCCAGCTTCACCAGCGTGGTATTGAAGTCGATGGGCACCCCGGCCTCCTCCTCAATGATCTTCTGGAAAATGCCGTTCCGGTCCAGGCCGCCGAAGCCCCAGAAGTGCTCCTCCACAGGGAAATACAGGCCCTCGGTCTCAGGCCAGGTGGCCTCGTCCCCCACGGTGACGGTCACCTTCAGGTCGGGGGCGTACTGGGCATAGCAGTCCTTGATGAACTTGTGCATGGCAGCCGACTCGTTGAACCAGGTGTCCCACAGCTTCAGGTTGGTCTTGCCGGTGGACTGAAGCTTCAGGCTCCGGCGCATGGCCCCACGGTCCATCTTGGGCGCCCCGGCGGCGATGGCGTCCTCGGAGTCGCAGGCGCCGTACCAGCCCCGGACCCGGGCGCAGGCGGTGCCCTTCTCGATGATGCGGAACTTGACCCCGTTCTTGGCGGCGTAAGCCCCAGCGCACAGGCCGCCGTTGCCGGCGCCCACGATGAGGAAGTCGGTGTCCCAGGTCTCGTCCACATTGGCCACCTCGGGCTCGGTGCCTAGCCAGCCCGCGGGGCCGGATTCAGCAGAGCTGTTGTCAATGACCTCCACGGGGATCTCCCCCTTGGCCTGCTGGATACACTTGCCCGCGGCCTCCATGACGGCCTTGGAGGTGAGGGTGGAACCGCTGACGGCGTCGATCTCGGCCCCCTGCTTTTCCATAAGGGCGGCCCGCAGAGTCTCAGCGGCGGCCTGGCCGTAGTTCTCGGTCTCGCCGGACACGTCCAGCACCACGTCGGTGATGGCGCTCTCCGAGAAGGTCATGGTCACCAGCACGGTGCCGATCCCCTTGGCGGTAGCCTTGTAAGTACCGGGGGTGTACAGGCCCTTGGGAGCCTCGGGAGTCCCTTCGGGGGTGGGGGTGGGCTTGGAGTCGTTGGTACAGCCGGCCAGCATCCCCAGGGCGGCAACGCCGGCGGCCCCGGCCGCGCCCTTCAGGAAGTCGCGGCGAGAAAGCTCTTTCTTGCTCATTTCATTTTCCTCCTTCAAATAAATCAAACTATCTTTTTTCTTGTCCTGCGCTGTTTGGATTATATCAGCTTTACAAAAAAGGCAAAAGGAGATATAATTTTCACATACCGCAAAAAACTTTTGCCCCCAGAAGAAAAGGAGGCCCTTCATGGACATCATCCAACTTCGCTATTTCCTGAAAACTGCCGAGACCATGAATTACACCAAGGCCGCCGAGGCGCTCTTTACCTCCCGCCAGGCTCTCCGCCACACCCTGGACACTTTGGAGAAGGAGCTGGGCCAGGACCTTTTTGAGACCGATCATAACCGGCTCTCCCTCACCGAGTACGGCGAATACCTTGCTTTGGCCTGCACCGGCGCGGTCAAGGCTTTTGACGCCCTGGAGGCCGATGTGAGCCGCTTTTTCGGGCAGCAGACCCCCCTGCGCTTTGCCTGGTCAGTGAGCCTTTCTCCCTATGCTCTGCCCGAGCTGGACCGGATCGTTCTCCAGGATTTTTCCGCAAAATTTCCCCACATCACGCTGGAATCTCTCCCCTGCCCCGCGGACAAGGTCATCGACCTGCTGGAATCCGGTGAGGCGGACTGTGGCTGCGTCCTCCAGATGCCCACCGCACGCCCCGGCTTTACCGCCACCGTCCTGCGCACCTCCCCAGTGACCATCGACTCGGGCAAAGGCTCCCCCTACTACGGCTGCCCCGAGATCACCCTGGCCGATCTGCCCGGCATCCCCCTCATCGGTATGGGAGAACTGGACCGGATCGCAAGGCCTCTCTGGGAGGACTGCCGGCGCCTGGGCCTGACGCTCAATTACCGCTCTGTCCCCAACACCATCGACGCTCTCTACCTCATGCGCCACGGGGAAGTCTCCGGCCTGAACACCCTGTCTCCCACCCCCGCGCCCAACACCGCCCCCGGAGCTCCCACCGGACGCATTCCTACCATTCTGCGGGGCTACACCTGGGAGCTGGTCCTCCTCTGTGCTCAGGCTTCTCCCAATTATTACGCCGCCCAGCTTCTCGCCTCCCATATCGCAAATCACTACCGGACACTCTTCGATGGTAGCCGGGCCGCCTCCCGGAAGCAGGAGCCGTCCCTGTAAAAAAGGAAAAGCAGACAGCAAAAGAGCGTGCCCACCCCCGGGCACGCTCTTTTGCTGGAAAAGGATGAAAAAGAAGAGAAAACGCTTACTCGTCGATGCCTCCAGCTACTTTGACCGCCTTGATGCCGAAGGTCATGGACCGGCCGCAGGCAATGCCGGGGAGCAGGCAGGGGTAGTTGTTGACGAAGAAGCCGCCCGAGCAGTCGCCCGCGGCGAAGAGGCCCTCCATGGGCTCGTTGGTCTCGGCGTTCAGCACACGGGCCTTCTCATCCACCAGCAATCCCTGCTCAGTGGTCAGAAGGGCGCCGCCCATCCAGAAGCCGTAGAAGGGCGCAGTCTTGAGGGCGGAGAGCTTGTAGGCGGGCTTGCCGTAGTCGTCGTCCCGCTGCTGGTCATACAGCTCGTTGTACCGCGCGCAGGTGGCCAGGAAGGTCTCCTTATCCTTGCCCGTAAAGCCCAGCTTGTCGGCCAGTTCCTCTAAGGTGTCGGCCTTGAAGCAGAAGCCGTTGTCCTCGTCAAAGTTCTTCAGCTGGCCCTCGGGGTTCTTCCGGGTGGAGGCCGAGCAGCCCACAGTGTGGAAGCGGACCACGTCCTCGGGCATCCCGGCGTCAAAGACCGAGCAGTACACACCGCCGGGCTGGTTGGCCGCCGAGTAGCTCATCATGTCGTAAGTGCCCGACTCGTTGGTAAAGCGCTCACCCCGGCGGTTCACCTTCAGGAAGGGCTGGGTGCCCAGGTTAAACTGGTTCTTGGGCCAGGTGCTGCCGAAGGCCTTGCCGCCGGTGGACAATGTCACATAGCCCGCGTCGGTGCCGGGGGTCACGATTCCCCGGTCAAAGATCATGGGGGCGGCCTCCTTCTGCAAGGCGCCGCCGGCCCACACGCCGGCCTTGATGCCCTGGCCGTCGTCCTGGGCGGCGTAATACTTGTAGGTGATGACCGAGGTACCCAGGGGGTCCAGCTGCTCCATCATCTCCGGGTTGGCGGGATAGCCGCCGGTGGCAATGATAACGCCGTTCTTGGCGTTGATGCGGATATAGGTCCCGGTGGACTCATTCTTGGCGATCACGCCGGTGATCTTCTCACCGGTCTTTTCCAGCTTGACCAGAGAAACGCCGAAGTCGATGCTGTACCCGGCATCCTCCATGTATTTCTGGAAAATCTGGTTCCGGGCCAGCTCCCCACGGCTCCATGTGTGCTCCACAGCGGGGAAAAAGAACCCCTCGTCCTCAGGCCAGGAGGCCTCATCCCCCACCGTGACGGTGAGCTTGCAGTCGGGGGCGTAGATGCCGTACAGTTCCTTTACAAAGGCCTGCATATCGGCAGACTCTTCGATCCAGGTGGTCCAAGCCTGCTGGTTGCACTTGCCCGAGGAGAAGCGCTTCAGCTCCTGACGCAGACGGGCACGATCCACGGGCTTTTCTCCCAGGGCCTTGGCGTCGGCCGAATCCACAGCGGCATACCAGTTCCGGGTGGCTCCCACCGAGTCCATCTTCTCAATGAGCCGGAAGTTCAGCTTGTTCTTGGCGGCAAAGGCTCCGGCGGCACAACCGGCGTTGCCGGCGCCCACGATCAAAATATCGGTGTCCCAAGTCTCAGCGATGTTGGTGACCTCAGGCTCGGTCCCCAGCCAGCCGGCGGCGGTTCCTTCAGCAGCGTCGCCGCCGATGACCTCCACGGGGATCTCCCCCTTGGCCTGCTGGATGCACTTCTTGGCGGCCTCCATGACCCCCCGGGAAGTGAGGGTGGCGCCGGAAACGGCGTCGATCTCAGCCCCCTGCTTCTCCATAAGGGCGGCCTTCAGCTCCTCGGCGGCGGCCTGGCCGATGTCGGCGGTCTCCCCCTCCAGATTCAGCACCACATCGGTGATGGCATCGGCGCTGAAGGTCATGGTGACCACCAGGTCGCTCATACCCTTGCCCTTGGCGGAGTATGTACCGGGGGTGTAGATGCCCTTGGGGGCCTCGGGAGTCCCTTCAGGGGTGGGGGTGGGCTTGGAGTCGTTGGTGCAGCCGGCCAGCATGCCCAGGGCGGCCACACCGGCAGCGGCGCCCGCGCCCTTCAGAAAGTCGCGGCGGGAAAGCTCTTTCTTGCTCATGTTCATTCTTCCTCCTTCAGTTTTCCGGCTTGACACGGTTTTCCGTGCCTGCCCTGTTGCCTTCACTATAAACCTGTGTGTAACTCCCAAGTCAACCCACAAAATCAAAAAAACTGATAGAAAAGTCACAGTTTTTATGGTATGCTGTTTTCAAAGGAGGTACCGGTCATGGACAAGGAGCACACGTCAAAGATGTACCGCATCGGTCCCTTTGCCCGCCACATGGGGGTCACCCCCGACCTGCTCAAGCATTACGAGCAGTTTCACCTGATCGAATCCGTTCCCTCGGAAAGCGGCTACCGCTACTATCCCTTCTCCCAGTCCGCCCGGCTTTTGGCCGCCGTGTCCCTGCGGGGCTATGGTTTTTCCCTTCGGGAGATCGACGGTCTGCTGGGCGGCGCCGAGCCCGGTGAGATCCGCCGGGCCCTGGATGCCCAGGGAAAAAACATAGAGCGCGAGATCCTTTTCCGTCAGGCCGTCCTGGCGGAGCAGCGTCAGTTTTCGGCTTGGCTTGAGCGGATGTCCGACCGTCGGTGGGATTGCCGGGTGGAAGAGCTGGGTGCCCTCTGCTTCCTCCCTCACACCCGCCACTGGGACTTTCTCTCCGATGATCGGATCTATGAGATCCTGAAGGACTGGACCGACTGGATGCCGGTGGTCAAATCCTGCCTGGAGATCCCCCTTTCCCCGGAGCCTTTCTCTGCCCGTAATCGTGATGAATCCTTCTGGGGGCTCATTCTCCCCCAGTCCCTGGCAGAAAAATACGCCATTCCCCTCAACGATGCCGTGAAAAGGATCCCCGGCCGGAAATGGCTCATCTGCGACTATATGATAAGTCCCCCCTTCGACCCGGAGCGCCCGACTCTGATGGAGCGCCTCCAGGATGAGCTGGACCGCCGCGGTCTGGCCCCGGCAGACACCATTTACAACACGCTTCTGCTGCGCACACAGACTGACCACAGCGGTCCCTCCGTATCCCGTTTGGGTTTCTTTTTGGTCCCCGTCTGCTGAGGTTTCAAAAATTTTTTCCTTCGGGGGAACTTTTTTTGCCCTCTTCCGTCAAAGCTATGTACATGCCCCAAAATGGGCATCACATTGAAAACCAACATCAAAAGGAGAAATCATTTTATGAAACACAACCGTTTGTTTGCTCTGGTCCTCACCGGCGTTCTGGCCCTGGGCCTGCTCACCGCCTGCGGAAGCAAGGAGGAGGCCAAGGAGATCGACATTCCCGCCCTCTGGACCTCCATCGAGGAGACCGTGGAGCTGCCCAGCATGATGGAGCTGGACGACACCACCCTGAAGGACGTCTACGGCATTGACGCCGCAGACCTGGAGAGCTATGTGGCCCGGATCCCCCTGATGAACGTGCACGCCACCGAGTTCTTTATCGCCAAGGTGAAGGACGGCAAGATGGATACCGTGAAGGAGGCCATCACAAAGCGCCAGGCCGACTTAGTGACCGTGTGGGAGCGGTACCTCCCCGACCAGTATGAGCTGGTACAGAACTATAAGTTAGAGACCGAGGGCAATTATGTGCTCTTCTGCGTCTCCGCCCAGGCCGACGAGGTGGTCGGGCTCTTCCAGGACGCCGCCAAATAAGGGACGGCCCCACCTCACATATCAGCTTTCAAACCGTTCAAAAAGTCCAACGCACACATAGAAAGGACGTATTTCCATGAAACACCGCACTCTGCTTACCCTGGCCGCGGCCGGGGCCCTGCTCCTCGCCCACCCGGCCTGCTCCCCCCAGGAACCGGAAGCTACCCCCACCCCGGATCCCCTCCCCACCGAGAGCATGAACGTCATCGTGACCACCCCCGAGGCCCAGCCCACCGAGAGCATGGATGTCATTGTGACCTCTCCTGAGCCTGATCCCACCGAGTCGGTGAACGTGATCGCCCCTGAGGAGTCCGATAACCCGGTGAAGCCTCTGGAATCCCAGGGCCCTGTCCAGTCCCACCCCGTCGAGACCCAGGCCCCCACCCCGGAGCCTACCTCCGAGCCTGAGCCTACGCCCGAGGCCCCTGCTGCCAGCCTGACGGCCGCCGACGCATATGCCAAGGTGTCCGCCGTAGCCGGAGGCAACGCCATGAGCGATATGGGCTTTGTGCTGGAAGAGTTCTACAATCTGAGCACTGACGACCTGGAGGATTTTGCCTTCTATATGCCCGAGATGAGCGCCACCAACGAGGAGATCTTCATCGCCAAGGTCAAAAGCGGTAAGATGGACGCCGTCAAGGAGGCCTGCGAAAGCCGTCACCAGGGCCTGAAGGAGGAGGGTGCCATGTACCCCACCGCCGCAGAGTATGTGGAAAGCGCCAGGATCGTCACCAACGGCGACTGGATCATGTTCGCGGTGGTGGCAAACCCCGCAGAGGCGGAATCCGCCTTCAACGACTATACAAAATAAGAAATATCGGTTATAATAGGAAAAGTGGGCGCCCGCTCGCGGGCGCCCACTTCTGCCTGCTGCGGGAATGGCCTGCTTCGCATGGCGATCCCCCAAACCGTAAGTAAGAGGTGGCTCAATGGTTTTCTCCACAGTCTTTTTCCTGTTCACCTATTTCCCCATCGTTCTTTTGATTCATTCCCTCACCCCGATCAAATACCGCAACGCCGTGCTGCTGGTCATCAACCTGATCTTTTACGGCTGGAAAAAGCCGGCCTATATCCTGATCATGTTTGCCTCCATCGGCATCGACTATGTCCACGGATTGCTGGTGGAGAAGGCCAAGGAGCAGGGCAACGATAAACGGGCCAAGCGGTATGTGGTCCAGTCGGTGGTCTTCAACCTGGCTCTGCTGGGCTTCTTCAAATACTGGGACTTTATCGCCGGGAGCCTTCACAGCCTGGGGCTCACCTTCATGCCCGTGCTGGGATTGGAGCTGCCCATCGGCATCTCCTTCTACACCTTCCAGACCATGAGCTACACCATCGACGTGTACCGTGGGGACGCCAGAGCACAGCGGAACATCGTGAACTTCGGCACCTTCGTCACCCTCTTCCCACAGCTCATCGCCGGCCCCATCCTCAAGTATAAGGACCTGGCCGACCAGATCGATGAGCGGGACTATCCCGTGGAGCGGTTCGCCGCCGGAGTGCAGATCTTCACGGTGGGTCTGGCCAAGAAGGTGCTGCTGGCCAACAACCTGGGAGCACTGTGGGACTATTACAAGCTCCTGCCCCCCGCCCAGCTCACCACCGCCGGGGCCTGGCTGGGCATTGTCGCCTTCGCCTTCCACCTCTACTTCGACTTCTCCGGCTACTCGGATATGGCGGTGGGCCTGGGGCAGATGCTGGGCTTCGAGTTTTTGGGGAACTTCAACTACCCCTATATGGCCAAGTCCATCACCGATTTCTGGAGAAGGTGGCACATCTCCCTGTCCTCCTGGTTCCGGGATTACCTCTATATCCCCCTGGGGGGCAGCCGCTGCTCCAAGTCCCGGCTCATTTTCAACCTGATGGTGGTCTGGACTGCCACCGGCATCTGGCACGGGGCCAACTGGAACTTTCTCCTCTGGGGCATCTACTACGGCGTGATCTTAGTGCTGGAAAAGTTAGTATGGGGCAAGGCCCTGGAAAAGCTGCCGGGCGCCCTCCGCCACCTGTACGCCCTGGTGCTGGTGCTCTTTGGCTGGGCCCTCTTCGCCATTGAGGACTTTGCCGCCCTGGGGCCCTACCTGGGCGCCATGCTGGGCTTCGCCAGAGGCGGGCTGGTGAACGGGGCTGTCTTCTACCACCTGCGTTCTTACGCTCTCATGCTCCTGCTGGCCGCCGTGGGCTCCACCCCGGCAGTCAAGAGCCTCTGGCACCGTCTCCCCGGCAAGGCTCAAAAGATCCTCTGCCCCGTCCTGCTGCTTCTGGGGCTTCTTCTCTCCACCGCCTACCTGGTGGACGGCACCTACAACCCCTTCCTGTACTTCCAATTCTGATGAGGTGATCCTATGAACAAGAATTACGCCCGCTTCCTCTCCGCCCTGTTCTGCGGCTTTCTGGCCGTTCTGTTTACGGCCAACGCCCTCACGCCGGACAAGGAGTTCTCCCAGGTGGAGAACCGTGCTCTGGCCCAAAAGCCCCAGATCACCGGGAACACCTTTCAGCTCCCTCCCCTCTCCGGGCTTTTCACCTCCGACCAGGGAGGCGACTTCTTTACCGGCAAGCTCATGAGCGACTATGAGACCTACACCATCGACCAGTTTGTCCTCCGGGACACCTGGGTGGCCGCCAAGGCTTATGCCGAGAAGTTAGTGGGCAAGAAGGAAAACAACGACGTGTACTTCTGCGCCGACGGAAGCCTCATCACCCGCTTCGACGAGCCTGACCAGAAGCGGCTGGAGCGGAACTTCGGCTATGTCTCCAAATTTGCCGGAACGGCAGACATCCCGGTGTACTTTGGGCTCATCCCCACCCAGGCCAGCGTCTGGGACTACAAGCTGCCCCAGGGCGCCCCCAACTACGACCAGGACCTGGTGCTGGACGCCGCCCAGAGCGCAGTCACCGGGGCCACCCAGATCGACCTGGCCACCAGCCTCAACGAGCACAAGGAGGAGGCCATCTTCTACCGCACCGACCACCACTGGACCTCACTGGGGGCCTATTACGGCTATGTCGCCCTGATGGAGGGCCTGGGCCGGGGGGACGAGGTCATTCCTCTGGAGAACTACACCAAGACCACCGTATCCACCGAGTTTTACGGCACCGTGTTCTCCTCCTCGGGAGTGCGCTGGGTGAAGCCCGACGAGATGGACACCTACGTACCTGAAGACGGTCTCGATCTCATTACGGTCTCGGTCAATGCCTCCGGCCTGGAGGAACGGAAGGCCCGCCCCTTCTATGACAAGAGCTACCTGGAAGTCAAGGACAAGTATTCCATGTTCCTGGGCGGCCAGCAGCCTCTGGGCATCGTCTACACCAAAAACACCGACAAGCCCAAGCTGCTCCTGATCCGGGACAGCTACTCCGACTCCCTGGTGCCCTTCCTCACCCCCCACTTCTCCGAGATCCACCTCATCGACCTGCGGTACTACAAGACCTCGGCCAGCGAGTATATCGCGAAAAACGGCATTGATACGGCTGTGGTCCTTTTCTCGGTACCCAACTTTGTCAGCGAGTCCAATCTGGCATTCCTGCGGTAAACGCAAAACGCTCTGCTTCTTCGGTTCCGGACAGTTCACACTGTCCGGAACCGTTTTCTTTTTGAGAAAAACATCGTTTCCGGAAAATTTTATGGATTTTTTGTAAAATACCATCTTCCTATCCAATGGGAATCGTGATAGAATAGACTGGTATGTGGGCTCTGTCAGCCATGTGTCCGATGGAGAATCTTCTCCCACGATTTCTTTTGAGTTTAGGAGGAATCTTGTATGAACCGGAAACATCTTCGCACCCGTATCCTTCCCCTGGCCGCTGCCGCCCTGATGGTCCTCGGCCTCACCGCCTGCCGGGATCTGGACGGCGGACTGTCCACCGACGACGCCAAGGAGTGCGTCCAGGTAGAGCTGGACACCACTTACAAGGGGGACTTTGCCGGTTTTGTGGACTTTTACAGCAACGTGACCACCCAGGACGCCCGGGATCAGCACGACGCCCAGTTGGAGTGGGAGATCTATAATTTTATCAATACCTTCGGTGTGTCCTCCTGGGAGGATGACTACGCAGCCGCGGAGCTCTCTGAGCTGCAGATGCACCGGGCCAAGCAGCTTTACGATGATGTCTACGCCAAGTGTGACTACACCGTGGTCTCCTCCAACAAGCAGGAGGACGGCACCTTTGCCGTAAAGGTGACCATTAAGCCCATGAACATCAACACCCTGGTTAACAACGCTTACGAAGACGGCTTTGCCGCCTTCGATGAAAAGTTTGAGGCCATCATGGACGAGGTGCGGGCCATGAGCGCCGAAGAGCAGGCCGAATGGTACACCAACACCTATGTCAGCGAGTACTACGATACGCTTTTGGATATACTGGAGGACCAGATCCCTGACATTGGCTATTTGGACGAGAGGAGCATCGTCATCCAGGTCCAGCAGTCCGAAGACGACTCCCTCTTCATCAGCGAGGATGACCTGCTGAATCTGGACAAGCTCATCATTGATTACAGCCTGAGCTAAGCGGCGTGGATACCGATTTCCCAAAAAACACCTGAACCCGGGAGGACACCGCCATGAAGCTTGGTTTTGACAACGACAAATACTTAGAGACCCAGTCTCTCCACATCAAGGAGCGGATCGCCCAGTTCGGCGGCAAGCTGTATCTGGAGTTCGGCGGCAAGCTCTTTGACGACTACCACGCCGCCCGGGTGCTTCCCGGCTTTGCCCCCGACAGCAAGATCCGGATGCTCACCCAACTCAAGGACCAGGCCGAGGTGGTCATCGCGGTCTGCGCCGCCGACATCGAGAAGAACAAGGTGCGGGGGGATCTGGGCATCACCTACGACGTGGATGTGCTGCGGCTCATCGACGCCTTCCGGGAGATGGGGCTCTACGTGGGCAGCGTGGTCATCACCCGCTTCACCGGCCAGTCGGCGGCCGAGGCCTTCCAGCGCAGGCTGGAGACCCTGGGGGTCAAGGTCTACCGCCACTACCCCATCGAGGGCTATCCCCATAATATCCCCCTCATCGTCAGCGAGGATGGCTACGGCAAAAACCAGTATGTTGTCACTTCCCGCCCTCTGGTGGTGGTCACCGCCCCCGGCCCGGGCAGCGGCAAGATGGCGGTCTGCCTCTCCCAGCTCTACCATGAATACCGCCGGGGGGTGAAGGCGGGCTACGCCAAATTCGAGACCTTCCCCATCTGGAACCTGCCTCTGAACCACCCGGTAAATCTGGCCTATGAGGCGGCCACCGCCGACCTGAACGACGTGAACATGATCGACCCCTTCCACCTGGCTGCCTATGGGGAGACCACCGTAAACTACAACCGGGACGTGGAGGTCTTCCCCGTCCTGTCCCGGATCTTTGAGACCATTATGGGGGAAAGCCCCTACAAGTCCCCCACCGACATGGGAGTCAACATGGCGGGCAACTGCATTTTTGACGATGCGGCGGTCCGGGAGGCCGCCCGGCAGGAGATCATCCGGAGGTACTACGACGCCCTCTGTGACCGACGGAAGGGCATGGGAAGCGACGAGACGGTCTACAAATTAGAGCTTTTGATGAACCAGTCCGGGGTCACCTCCGGCGACCGCCGGGTCATCGGCGCCGCCCTTGCGGTGGCCGGGGAGACCGGTTCTCCCGCCGCCGCCATTGAGCTCCCCGACGGACGGGTGGTCACCGGCAAAACCTCCGACCTGATGGGCCCTGCCGCCGGCGCCGTCCTCAACGCCCTCAAGGCTCTGGCCGGGATCCCTCAGTCTCTGGACCTGATCTCTCCCGAGGCCATCATGCCCATCCAGCATTTGAAGGTGGAGCATCTGGGCAGCCACAACCCCCGCCTCCACTCGGACGAGGTGCTCATTGCCCTGGCCTCCAGCGCGGTGGCCAACCCCCTGGCCGACAAGGCCATGGACCAGCTGGCCTCCCTCCGGGACTGCCAGGCCCACGTGTCGGTGATGCTCTCGGCCACCGATATGCGGCTCTATAAAAAACTGGGCCTGCAGGTCACCTGCGAGCCCCAGTATGAGACCAAAAAGCTTTACCACCGGTGATTTTAGCCCATCAAAAACCCTGCCGTCCCAAATCGGGCGGCAGGGTTTTTTTGCGGCAGCGGGGTGGTCCCCGCCGTCTTTTCCGGTCTTTAATCCACAGAGGAATAGATGGGCCAGCGGAAGATCACGTTGCCCTCCCGGTCGGTGAAGGTGGTCTCCTCCCCGCCGTTCCAGCAGGCCATGCCGTTCCAGAAGATATAGTAGCCGTCAAACCTCCCCCTGTCGCTGGCCATCAGGTTCCCGGAGAGGTCGTAGTAATCCATCCAGGCCCGGTCCCCCTCCTCCCAGGTGGCGGACAGATAGTATTCCCCCGTCAGCCCGTCCTGGGTCAGGTAGACATAGCTGTAACCCTCCCAGCGGGAGAGCTCCTTCCCGTCCCAGTCCATCAGCACCGCGCTGACCCGGTTCGTTTCTCCCTCCGCCTGGGCGCAGAACAAAATTCCTTCTTCACAGACGCCGTTCACCCAGCCCAGAGCGGCGGGGAACCGGCGGATCACCGCGCCCTTGGCCAGCAGGATCTCATCCCCCGCCGGGGCCGTGACCCAGCCGTCCATCTGGGTCTCCAGTTGGCCGGTGGCCAGATTCTGGATCCCCTCCACCGGCTTTCCCATCCGGTCATAGACCGCCAGAGGGCGGCCGGTATCCGAGGTGAAATACCAGCAGTCCCCGGCCTCCAACAGATTGGGGGCCATGATGGGCTCAGTGACCGGCGCGCCGGTGGGGTCGATAAAGCGCCAGGCGCCGCTCTGCTCCCGCACCAGGGCCACAGCGTTTTCAAAGGGCTCCACCTGCTGATACACCGGGTCAATGACCCAGTTCCCGCCCTTGTCCATAAAGCCGCACAGGCTGCCGCTCCACGGGTCCTCCGGGTCAGGGCCGGGGGCCGTGGCGGGAAGCAGGCCCTCCTCACAGCGGCCCAGCCAAAGGATACCGTCCTCATCCCCGTCCAGCCGGAGCCGCAGGGACCCGTCCAGGTCATAGGCCAGGAAGATGTCCCGCTCGATCCCCCACTGGGAGACATTCACCGTAATGGAGCCGTCCCGGCTCACCTGCCAGCCGAAGTAGCTCTCGTCGTCCAGATAGGGGGAGAGGTCCATGGTGTTGAGCTCCCTCCCGTTGCTCATATCCAGCACAGCCAGGTGATCCTCCCCCTTGGTTGCCACAAGGAGGGTGCTCTCCGCTCCCACACCGGGATTTTCCCAGTTATAGGAATACAAAAAGTCGGTACACCAGCTGCCGTCCAGGGCACAGAAGGCTATGCGCTCCACCGGGCCGTCATCGGTCACCACCGCCTTCTGCAGCACATAGACCGGGAGGAGCTGGCTGTCCATCATCATTCCGTCCCACTCTCTCAGCCGGGATACTCCGGTGAACACCGGGTCCACCACCACCTCCCCCGCCAGGGTCATCAGGCCGTAGAGGTTATAGTCGCTGCTCCAGCCCTCCCAGGTCTCGGTGAGAGCGGCCCCAGCGAAAGGGACCAGAGGGCCGTAATCGTCCGAGGGAATGAGGGTGTCGGTAAAGTCCCCGTACCGCCTGGTATAGACCGCCTTAACGGGCTCATAGGGTTCTAACTTGGACCAGTCGGTGTAGACCGCGGGCCCTGATGGGGTAGGCTCGGGTGTGGGGGTGGGCTCCAACCTTTGGATGGGCCAGCGGAAGATCACCTTGCCCGCCTTGTCCGTGAGGGTGGCAAATTTATCATCGGCAGTGTAGATCCGTCCACCCCAGAGGGATCCATTTTCCGCTCTTTCCTTTAAGCGTGTTCCGTCCAGACTGTAGAGATCATATCCTGCATCCGTGTCCTCGCTGGGATACGCAGTCAAGTAACCCTCTCCCGTCAGGCGGTCAACGGTAAGATTAGCGTCAGCATAATCCTCCCACCGGGCGATCAGGTTGCCCTCCAGGTCTGCAACAGAAACCCAGGTCCGGTCCGCCTGTTCCGGATCCCCCGAAGAAAGCGTGGCAGTCAGAAGCACACGGTCCCCATGTACCGCTTTGGGCGTACCCAGCCGGTAAGGGAGCTCCTCCAGGCTGGGGAACCGGACCACCTCATCTCCCCGGACCAGGACCTCCTTGTAGTCCACCTCTCCTCTGACCCAGCCATCCTCCAGATAGATGATGTAATGGCCGCAGCCAACAAGGGGGCTATCCACCGGGTTCAATTCTGAATCGAACACTGCCAGAATATCCTCCACCATCTCCCCCTCCACATACCAGTACCCTCCGTGGAAGAAAGCGTGGGCCCCCACATCGGCCATGATCTCCCCGGCCGTATTGATTAAATAGCATCCATGTTCACTTGCCACCGAGGCGATCCCACATTCAAATCCTCCTCCTGTTTTCAGGTAGATAGGCTGGATGGTCCACTCTCTCGTGGAGACATCCAGATAACCGCGGCGGTAAGACGTAAGGTCTCCCTCATCGGAATTGATCTCGGCCTCGACCAGCCCCTCTCCGCAGGTACCCACCCAACGCACCTCCGGCGGCAGAGTATGGAGCTCATTCTGCGGATCGATCAGCAGCGGTATATTGCCATATTCTCCATTCTCTGACCTGCGGTACAGATTCACAGAGACCCAGTCGGTCTCCGGGTCCACGGAAAAGCTGCTGAT
>JAGBDQ010000072.1 GCA_017937415.1 Oscillospiraceae bacterium | reverse complement strand
CATCGGCTCCGCTCAGCGGGTCCCCACCCCCACCGGCTCCACCACCATTCTGGTGGCCAAGGTGAGCAAGACCGTCACCAAGGACGAGATCAACGCCTATATGAAGTCGGTGGCTTCTGACAGCTTCGGCTACAACGAGGACCAGATCGTCTCCTCCGACATCATCGGCGAGACCCACGGCTCCATCTTCGACGCCACCCAGACCATGGTGGGCGAGGGCAACCTGGTCCAGGTCGTGTCCTGGTACGACAACGAGAACTCCTACACCAGCCAGATGGTCCGTACCATCAAGTATTTCGCCGAGCTGAAGTAAGTTTTCCCGATGCTTGGTTCCAAAAATTGAGTACAATAAGGAGTCCTGCCCTGGGGCAGGGCTCCTTATATTTATCAGAAATTGTTTTTTGGAAGGGCCATCTTGCCTTGTGATTATGGGGGCCATTCTTTGGGAGCAAAGAATGGCCCCCATAAATTACAGAGCCCCGGCCGGTGGGACCGGCCGGCCTACGCGAAAAACCTGCCCCCGGCAGGTTTTCTTTACGCTGCGGGGCTTCCTCTTATATGTTGTCCTGCTTTGTGCAGCCGGATCGGAAAAGTTTCGTGTTGACGTTCCGGCGGATCCGTGAGATAATAAGATGATATAGTATGGAATAGATATGAAAAGCCGGACTGACCGGCAGAGAGAGGGAGAGGAACTTGACCGAACTGCTTTTGAAACGATTTGTACCTCAATACGAGGAAGTGAAGGAGCCCGCGGTGCGGGAGCGCTACGGCACCCTGTCCGGCATTGTGGGGATCGTGATGAACCTGCTGATTTCCCTGAGCAAATTTGTGGCCGGGGTGCTCACCGGCGCCGTGTCGGTGACGGCCGACGCCTTCAACAACCTGTCCGACGCCGCCTCGTCCCTGGTGACACTGGTGGGCTTCCGGCTGGCCGGGCAGAAGGCCGACGACGACCACCCCTACGGCCACGGCCGCATGGAGTACCTGGCGGGGCTGGCCGTGTCGGTGGCCATCCTTTTGGTGGGGCTTGAGCTGGCCAAGGGGGCGGTGGAAAAGATCCTTCACCCGGAGGAGGTCTCCTTCTCCTGGCTGTCGGTGGGGATCCTGTGCGTCTCCATTCTGGCCAAACTGTGGATGTATCTTTTCAATAAGAACCTGAGCCGCAGGATCAGCTCGGCGGCCATGGCGGCCACGGCGGCCGACTCCCTCAGCGACTGCGTGGCCACCTCAGCGGTGCTTTTGGGCCTGTTAGTGGCCCACTTCGCCCACGTCTCCATCGACGGCTGGGTGGGGGTGCTGGTGGCCGCCTTTGTGCTCCGGGCGGGGTGGGAAGCCCTCCGGGACACGGTGGACCCCCTTTTAGGACAGGCGCCCGACCCCGAGCTGGTGCGGGGGATCCAGGAGACCGTTCTGGCCCATCCCGAGATCCTGGGGGTCCATGACATGATGGTCCACGACTACGGCCCCGGCCATATGATGGCCACCCTCCACGCCGAGGTCCCCTTGGACGCCGACATGGCCGAGACCCATGACGTGATCGACGACGTGGAGCGGGAGATCATGCACAAATTCCATGTGCTGACCACCATACATATGGACCCCATCGCCGTCAACGACGAGCAGGTGAACGCCCGGAAGGCCCAGATGCTGGCCATCGCCCAGAGCGTGGATCCGGCCATCACCCTCCACGATTTCCGCATGACCGAGGGCAGCACCCACACCAACCTGATCTTCGACTTGGTGGTGCCCCACGGCTGCGCCCTCTCGGACGAGGAGGTGCGGAAAGAGGTGGAGCGCCGGGCCAAGGAGCTGGACCCCACCTTCTTTACCGTGATCCAGATCGACCACTCCTTTGTGGGGTAAGGCCCTGTATTCGTAGGCGGGGATACCGGTCAAAATTTACATTTCATTCACCGAAAACCGGGGAAAACGGCTATAATTGACATATCCTGAGCCCTTCCAAGTTCAAAAGGAGGAATCCTGTATGGCACAAAAGATTCTGATCGTGGAGGATGAACTGAACATTGCCCAGCTTCTCCAGCTTTATCTGGAGAAGGAGGGCTTCGAGACCCAGATCGCGGGCAACGGCGGCAAGGCGGTGGAGCTGTTCCGCTCCTTCGCCCCTGACCTGGTGCTGCTGGACATCATGCTGCCCGTGATGGACGGCTGGTCGGTGCTCCGCAAGATCCGCGCCGAGAGCAAGACCCCGGTGATCATGCTCACCGCCAAGGGGGAGACTGACGACCGGGTCACCGGCTTGGAGCAGGGGGCGGACGACTACATCGTCAAGCCCTTCGAGACCAAGGAGGTGCTGGCCCGGGTGCGGGCGGTCCTCCGCCGTACCGCGGGGGAAGGGGAGAGCGCCGGAGAAAAGCGGCTCACCTTTGACAAGCTGGTGATCAACCTGGACGCTTACGAGCTCATTGTGGACGGGAAGAAGATCGACACGCCCCCCAAGGAGTTGGAGCTGCTGTTCCACTTAGCCTCGGCCCCCAACCGGGTGTTTACCCGCAACCAGCTTCTGGACGAGGTGTGGGGCTTTGACTACTTTGGCGACTCCCGGACGGTGGACGTTCACATCAAACGGCTTCGGGAGAAGTTGGAGGGAGTCAGCGACGCCTGGAGCCTGAAAACAGTCTGGGGCGTGGGCTACAAGTTTGAGGTGCTGGGGCAGAGCTGAGCCCGGGAGACACGGTGATCGATACCAAGGAGAGAGAGGGGGTGCCCGCAATGAAAAGCCTGTACCGACGGCAGTTTGCCATGATGGCCGCCGTGATCCTGGTGGCTTTTTTGCTGCTGGGCGGCACCTTTACCACCCTGAGCTACCAGTACATTGTGCGGGACAGGCAGGAGTCCATGGAACGCAACGCCCGGGTGATCTCAGGCTTTACCGCCTCCTACCTGACCGGCGGCGGAGCAAGCATCCGGGACCAGTATTACCAGATGTATGTGGCCTCTCAGGCCAGTATCTCCAGAAATACGGTCCTGCTGGCCGAGAACACGGGGGAGATCGTCTTTGCCGCCACGGGAGACAATGTGGAGCTGAAGGAGCTGCTGGGACGGTATCTGCCCCAGGAACCGCTTCAGCAGGCCGGAGAGCAGGGCATGGTAGCCCAGCGGAGCACGCTGGGAGGGCTGCTTCCCGACAAGAGCTTTGTGGTCATCAGCCCCATTCTGCAGAATAACGCCTATACCGGCATCACCTACCAGCGGGGCTTCGTGCTGGTGGTGAGCAACGCCACCGCCCTCACCGGCATCTGGGACGACCTGGCCAGTATGTTCGTTCTCACCGCCGTGGTGGTGCTGCTGCTGGCCGCCATCCTCAGCTCAGTGACCACCAAGTTCCAGACCAAGCCCCTCAACGAGATGGCCGAGGTGGTCCGCCGGTTCGGCCAGGGGGAGCTGGACGCGCGGGTCAAAGGCTATGAAAACCGGAAGGATGAGGTGGGGGAGCTGGCCGAGGCATTCAACGCCATGGCCGGATCCATCGCCAAGAGTGAACATCAGAGAAGCGAATTCATCGCCAACGTGTCCCACGAGCTGAAAACCCCTATGACCACCATCGCCGGCTTTGCCGACGGCATTCTGGACGGCACCATTCCCCGGGAGAAGGAGGCCGACGCCCTCACCACCATCTCCTCCGAGACCAGAAGGCTCTCCCGCCTGGTGCGGCGGATGCTGGAGGTCTCCCGGCTCCAGTCCCAGGGAGAGACCGTCACCGCCCAGGAGCGCTTTGATGTCAGCGAGGTCCTTCTGCGGGTGCTGGTGAGCCTGGAGGGGAAGATCAACGACCGGGGCCTGGACGTGGAGACACAGCTTCCCGACGGGCCGGTGATGGTCTGGGGGGATCCGGACGCCATCACCCAGGTGTGCTACAATCTGCTGGACAACGCCATCAAATTTGCCGACAGCGGCACAGCCCTGAGCCTGGGGATCCAGGTGAAGGGGGAGAAGGCCTATGTGTCGGTGGCTGACCGGGGGGAGACCATTCCCCCTGAGGAGCTCAGTCAGATCTTTGACCGGTTCCACAAGGCCGACCGGTCCCGGAGCGAGGACCGGGACGGGGTGGGCCTGGGGCTCTACATCGTGAAGACCCTCATCAACGCCCACCGGGAGAATATCACGGTCACCAGCGCGGAAGGTCTGACCACCTTTACCTTTACCCTGACCATCGCCTGAGAGAAAAAGGGGAGAAGCCGATATGAGAAACAATTACTATAACTCGGGTTGGGATTGGACGCCCGAGGGGGAGAACAAGGGTCAGCCTCTCCCTCCCGCCGGGACCCAGCCCTACGGAGAGGTCTACGGGCCTGCACAGACCACCCCGGCGGCCCCGGGGGAGCTTCCGCCGGCCCGGGCCCAGGAAGGCCCCGGGCCGGTGCGGGACCAGGTGGAGCAGGTCATCATCACCCGGCAGGAGCAGGTGGGTTCTACGCCCCCTATCGGGCAGAGAAAACCCCGGCGCCGCAGCAGAAGAAAGACCGGGATCCCCGGCTTTCTGGTCTGCCTTGCCCTGCTGGCCCTTCTGACAGGGGGGGTCATTTACCTGCGGGGCGGGGTGTCGTTCCAGGATCCCACCGAGAGTTTTTGGGACGTTTGGCAGGACTGGGCAGAGAAAAACGGCCCCGATACAGACCGGCCTTCCATTCCCAACCTGCCTGACCGGGATGACGCGGAGGGCTGGGACAAGTTTTACTACAGCGACGATGAGGACTGGATCAAAAAGCTGAAGGATACCTCCATCCGGTCCGCCCCCACCGGGGACGGCACCGTGCTGGCCTTGACCGAAGCGGCGGGGGAGGTCCTTACCCCCCAGGGGATCTACGACAAGGTGAACCCCACCATTGTGGGGATCCAGGTGGAGCAGGGCCTGGGCTACAGCCTGGGAAGCGGGGTCATCCTGTCGGCGGACGGCTACATCGTGACCAACGCCCACGTGATCGCCGGGGGCAAGCGGGCCGAGGTGATCCTCCCGGACAACACCATTCTGACCGCCGCCCTGGTGGGCTATGACAAGAGCTACGACCTGGCGGTGCTGAAGGTAAAGGTCACGGGGGATCCTCTCCCTGTGGCTGATTTCGGAGATTCGGATGCCCTTCGGGTGGGAGATCCCGCCTGGGCCATCGGAAATCCCCTTGGCATGGAGCTGCGGGGCACCATGACCGACGGCATGATCTCGGCCATCAACCGGCAGGTGGGGGCCGATAACGGCACCATGACCCTTATTCAGACCACCGCCGCCCTGAACTCGGGCAACTCGGGGGGCGCGCTCATCAACGCCGCCGGGCAGGTCATCGGCATCACCAACATGAAGATGATGTCCGACGACGAGACCATCGAGGGCCTGGGCTTTGCCATTCCCACCCGTTCGGTGAAGGATGTGGTGGACCAGATCATCGCCCAGGGCTACTATGACGACGGAGTGCCCCTGCTGGGGATCACGGTCTACACCCAGGAGAAGGACGGGACCCTGCCCGCCGGGGCCTATGTGGCCTCTGTGGAGCCCGAGTCGGACGCCTATAAGCAGGGGATCCGCACGGGGGACATCATCGTGGAGGCCGGCGGCAAGCCCATCACAAGCACGGAGGAGCTTTTAGAGGCCAAGTCCGGGCTGAAGGCGGGGGATACTCTCTCCCTGAAGGTCTGGAGGTCCGGAAAGACCAGCAAGGTGACCATCACCCTCATGACCCGCCACCAGATGGACGAGGCGGGCTGAGGAAAGGTGTCCGTCCCGGCGGCAGCGCCGGCGGTGACAGCCTTACCTCATAAAAAAGGGGCGCCCCGGGAGCCGGGACGCCAAAACGTGATATGGGGAGAATGGAATGAACACGGGTTCTGACGGGCGGGATCAAAATGCCGCCCCTCGGGACCACAAGAGGATACTACCATAATTTCCAGAAAA
This sequence comes from Oscillospiraceae bacterium, assembly GCA_017937415.1. Lineage (GTDB taxonomy): Bacteria > Bacillota > Clostridia > Oscillospirales > Oscillospiraceae > Vermiculatibacterium. Next base: position 1,587 of record JAGBDQ010000072.1, on the reverse strand, counting down.
TGTCAACCACATTTTTGGAAAAATTTGGAATTTTTAATGGGCGGCCCGGAAGGAGGAGACCTCATGCGGGAGATCGGCTATGACCGCATCAGAGACGCGGTCCAACGGCTGTGGGTGGAGGCCAACACGGTGCTGGGGGAGGATGTCCGCGCCGCGGTGGCCCAGGCGGCCCAGACCGAAGGCTCCCCCTTAGGGCGGGAGCTTTTGGAGAAGGTGCTGGAGAGCGACCAGCTGGCCTGGACCCAGGGCCTGCCCATCTGCCAGGACGCCGGCATGGCCGAGGTCACCATCCGCCTGGGGCAGGAGGTCCACATCACCGGCGGCTTTTAGGAGACGCGGTGAACGAGGGCCTCCGCCGGGGACAGGCCGAGGCCCATCTGCGGGGCTCCATGGTCTCTGACCCCTTAGAGCGGATGGCCACCGGGGACAACTGCCCCGCCCGGCTCCAGGTGGAGCTCACCGCGGGAGACGGCTTCGGGATCACGGTGGCCGCCGCCGGATCCCAGGGAGAGAACGCCACGGTCCTTCGCATGCTGCCTCCCCTATCCCCCACAAAGGCCATTGTGGAGACGGTGGTCCAGGCGGTGAAGGCCGCGGGGACCACCCCCTGTCCTCCCTTCCTGGTGGGCGTGGGCCTGGGCGGCACCGCCCAGGGGGCGGTGGAGCTCTCCAAGCAGGCCCTGCGCCTCCCCGTGGGGGAGGAAAATCCCCTCCCGGCCTATGCGGCCCTGGAGAAGGAGCTGACCGAAGCCCTCAATTCCCTTGGCATCGGGCCCCAAGGGCTGGGCGGGACCACTACGGTTTTGGGGGTCCATGTGCTCGCCGGGCCCACCCATGTGGGGTGTCTGCCCTGCGCCGTGAGTCTGGAGGGCTGTCTGCTCCGCCGGGCCTGGGACGTGCTGTGAGGACCTTTTGTTTACCCTGCCCTTTGAACGGCAGGGTAAATTTTTATCAATTTTCTGTAAACACAGGTGACTTTTTTGTGAAAGTGTGCTATACTCTCTGTAGAGGGAGAGATCCCTCACCAATACGCCCCCAGGGCAAAAGGAGTTGACCCATTATGAAGTTCACCTTTACCGACAAGAAGGTCACGCTGCCCAAGTATATCCACGCATACGCCGAGAAAAAGGTGGGCAAGCTGGATCGCTATTTCGCCACTGAGCCTGAGGCTTCGGTGGTCTTTGGAGTGGAGAAGGGACGCAACCAGGTGGAGGTGACCGTCCGCTCCGGCGGCACCATTCTCCGGGCCTCGGAGAGCACGTCGGATATGCTGGCCTCCATCGACTCCGCCGTGGCCGATATGGAGCGGCAGCTCCGCAAGAACAAGGCCCGCCTGGAGAAGCGGCTGAAGAAGGACGCCTTTGTCCGCTCCGCCGAGCCGGAGGAGCTCACATCTTTCGTGCCCGAGGAGCCCGAGGAGGAGTTCACCGTGGTCCGCACCAAGCGCTTCCCCATGAAGCCCATGCGGGTGGAGGAGGCCATTCTGCAGATGAACCTGCTGGGCCACACCTTCTTTGCCTTCCGGAACGAGGACGCCGACGGCACCTTCGCCGTGGTCTATAAGCGGGACAATGGGGGCTACGGCCT
>JAGBDQ010000071.1 GCA_017937415.1 Oscillospiraceae bacterium | reverse complement strand
TACAAACTCTTGACATAAATACAAAGGAGTATTACAATTATGATGAAGAAAATGACTTCTATGCTTTTGGCCCTGGCCATGTGCCTGACCCTCTCTGTCCCCGCCTTCGCGGCCGAGGAAGAGCCCGAACTCACCGCCGAACCTGCCGTCCAGACCGAGGTAGAGACCGAAGCCGAAGAGGAAGTGGCCGCCCCGGCCGAGGTGGAGACCGAACCTGCCGACGAGCCGGCCGCTCAAGCGGAGGCAGCTCACACCCATGTGTATTATGTAAGTGATTACACAGGCATTGACCCCGACAGATATACAAAAAGTGGGCATGCCTATATCAACAAAGGATCCCTTTACGAATGCAGTAGTTGTGGTTATTCTTATATAGTCGCAGATGCGTACTATTACCAGTCGCACAGTTTTCTGGTTTCGGAGTTCGGCACGGCCCTCGGCAGCAACGGCGAGACCGTTACCGTGTATCTGTACCAATGCAGGGCGTGTAACTACAGCTATGTAGAACCCTAAAGATAAGCGAAGACAGTCAACCTGACCACAGGAGGAGGAAACCCGGATGAATTCATTCCGACAACTGGCACGCAGGCCCCTGAAGGCCGTGCTGGGGCTGGCGCTGGTCACCCTGGCCGCCGCCGTCTTTGTCACCTGCATGGGCCAGTACCTCTCGGTGGGCCAATTCCGGCAGGAGGTGGAGGAGACCTATTCCACCGTGGCCTGCCCCACCGAAGAGTCAAAAAAGCTTTTCTTTGAAACGGTATCCGGTATCGAGACGAGATACGGTTTCGATATGAATCCCGACCTGTGGGAGCTGCTTCAGGACCAGGCCGCTCAGGAGGGCGGCCTGGTCCTGGCCTTATCCAACTCAAGGCTGTACACCGCTTACCTCCCGGAGGTGTCCCCCCTGAACTATACGGACCACTGGGAGGCGGCCTATAATCCTGCTCAGGTCCGGGGCGCTCCATATAGCTGCGCCATGCTGGCCGTCCGGCTCACCGGGATCGACCCCCAAATAGAACCAAAAGTGGGGGGATGGCTGGAAGTAAAGTCTGGGGATGACTGGATAAAGATCCTCAGACAGGACGCTGTCATCCTGCACTGTGAAGGGATCGTGGAGCAGGTCGTCGCCCTCCAGGAGGGCTTTGCGGACCCCACGGGGCGGCGGATCGAGTTGGACGTGGCCGTCTGGGACCAGGAGGAACTGGACAAGCTGGGCCTGGAGACCGGGGGGCTGTACCTGGTCTACGGCAGGGACTACAAGGACCTGGACTACGAGCTGCGCTCTGAGGTGAGCCTGGACCAGCTCAACTTTGAGCAGCCCTTCTCCATGGACAAGGTCAGCGACCGGGGTTCGCACTGGACTGATCCCCAGGGGAACCAGCGGCCGCTGTACAGCTATGAAAATACCGAGGGTGACGTGACAAACGAGATCGGGTCAAAATATACGGTGTTTAGTCCCGACAAACTGGACTGGGTCAACGCCTGCGGCCTGACCCTGTGTGACCGCAGCGCACTTCCGCTGATTACAAAGGCCGTTGATGAAACCGGGCATCCCACCGGCTGGAATGTGGACCCGGAGCACCGGGTCTGGTACCACTCCATCAGCGAGGCGCTTTCTTTAGAGGCAAGGAATGATCTGATCGAACCTGTGGACGCGGCCGAATATATGCAGTGTTACCACGCTCCCACCATCGCCCCCCTCACCGGGAGCGTGGAGGACTTTTTGGCCGACCCAGCCCACAGGGACTGGGCCCAGGCTCTGGAGGATACCAAAATCGACCACCACGCCTTCCCCCTTCTGGCGGTGGACAAGGTGGGGTATCAGGGGGATTTTGCCCGGCAGCAGGCCCGCATCGTGGAGGGCCGGGACTTTACCCCCCGGGAGCAGGCCGAGGGGAGCCGTGTGTGCGTGATCTCCCAGTCCCTGGCGGCGGCCAACGGCCTGACCATTGGGGACCAAATTACCCTGCGGAACTACTCTTTCGACCCAAACATATACGAAAATAATGGCTTCGACTCTGACACACTTCCCGCCGGGGCCTTTTATTCCCACACCCAGGGCTTCAATGACGAAGGGGCCGCATATACCATCGTGGGACTTTACCGCCAGGACAACGAGTGGCACAACGAGGAGAGCGCCTACGGCTTCCTGCCCAACACGGTGTTCGTCCCCTCCGGCGCGGTGTCGGGGGATGCTTACACCTGCAACAACGGCATGTATCTCAGCATTGTGCTGAAAAACGGCAGTCAGGAGGAGTTTGAGCAGCTCCTGAAGGACGCGGGATTTTCCAGGTGCTTCTCGTACTATGACCAGGGGTACTCCAAGATCGCGGGG
>JAGBDQ010000070.1 GCA_017937415.1 Oscillospiraceae bacterium | reverse complement strand
GCAAGGGGACCCCCGGCTTTATGTTCCAATTCCTCCGCCTGCTCTTTGGGCCGCTTCTTTTTCTTCTCTTTTATCGGCTTTTCCTTTTCTTTTTCCGGCTTTTCCTTCTTTTTTTCCCTTTTTTTAGGCGGATATAGCTGAAGCCAAATGGCTCCTAATCTGGCTTTGCACACGACCCCCTGGGCAGAATACTCTACCATTCCCCCCAGCTTGATCCTGCCGATCAGGAAAAAGACTAAAAGGACAACAAGCAATATCTTGAGCCACATCATAAATCGGACTCTGCGCCGTCCCCGGGCACCCGGTCAGCAGCCTCCCACGACTCCCCATCTTCTGATTCCGGAGATCCCCCCGAATACTCCTGCTCGGCCAGTTCCCGGGCCGCAGCCTCCAGCTCCTCGTCGGTAATGGGAGCCTCTCCCTCCTCGCCTTCTGCCTGCTGCTGCTGGAGCCGGGCAATGTCATTCTGCATATCCAGAGTTAGCTGTTCGTCCTCCGCCGAAGCGTTGGGCAGTTCTGGCAGGTCCTCTAAGCTGGAGAGGCCAAAGGACCGAAGAAAATTCTGGGTGGTACGGTACAGGATGGGCCGCCCCGGCACAGCCATACGGCCGCATTCCTCAATCAGTTCCCGTTCGGTCAGTAAGCCCACGGTGTAGGAACTGTCCACTCCACGGACCTGGTCCACATAAGCCTTGGTGGTGGGCTGGTTATACGCAATAATGGCCAGTACCTCCAATGCCGGTTGACTGAGCCGGGCAGGTTTCCGGCTTTCAAATGCCTTGCGGATATATTCAGCATACTCCGGGGCAGAACAAAGCTGATAGCAATTCTCAAGCCTGACCAGACGGATCCCCCGGCGCTCGTAACTGTATTGATCCGCCAAACGCTGGCAGACCGCGTCGGCCGTGGCCCGGTCGATCTCCAGTGTCATGCAGAGGCGTTCCACCCCCACCGGCTCACCGGCCGCAAAAAGGATCCCCTCGATGGCGGATTCCACTTCTTTCAGTTCCATTGAGGTCCCTCCTTTCAGTAAGTATCGGCGGAGAACTCAAACTCTTCGTCTCCCCCGCCAATACTGGTCACGGTACAATCTGTCTCGGTTCCTGCAAGCCGGAGCCGCCGCGCCTTACAAAGCTCCAGCACTGCCAAAAAGGTCGCCACGATCTCTGAGCGGCTCCGATTCCCACGGAAAAGAGCGTGAAAACGCGTAACGCCAAAGCGCTGAAGCCGCTCCATGATCTCCCCCGCCTTATCGGACACAGGGTATGGCTCCCGCCCCACGATCCCCTCAAAAGCCGCCATAGGCGGCGGAAGATGGTTGTCCACCCGCTCCAGTACAGATGCCATAGCTTGCAGAAGGTCGCCCGGTTTGTGGTTATATCGGTAGACCTTATTGACCGGCGTATGCTCGGGGACTTTGGTAATGTAATCCCGGCCAATATCATAACGGTCAGAAAACTGAGGCACCACTGCCTGGATCTTAGCGTAGTTCTCATGGCGCTGATGCTCCTCCAGAGAGGCAATGAGTTGATCCAGCTCACTGATAGCCTCCTCGTCATGAATGGAGAGAAGCATTCGGCTCTTAATGAACATAAGCTGGGAAGCCATAGTGATGAACTCACTTGCTACTTCCAAATCCAAAGCCCGTCGCTTTTCGATCCAAGCCATGTACTGGTCCAGGATCAGGGAGATCTGAATGTCTTGGATCTCCATCTTGTTCTTGGCCAGCAGATTGAGGATCAGGTCCAGAGGCCCGGTAAAGTCCTCCACATCGTCTGCCCGGACCCGGACCACCTTTTCCAAATGATAGATCGGAGCTTCCACAGGACTTCACCTGCCTGTCATCAGATTTTTCCGGTTTACAGGAACAACGGGCATCGGGTGATCACACCGATCACATGAATTCCCTGGTGGATCAACCAGTTTAACGGCCTATTAAAAACACCAAGCCACACCAAGCCCAGCAGGGCGATCATCACATATCTCTCATAGCGCAGAATAGTCCAATATACCCGCTGGGGCAGGAAAGAAAACAGCACCTTGGAGCCGTCCAGCGGTGGTATGGGGATCAAATTGAAAACGCCCAGACCGATGTTCAAAGTCACAAGACTGATCAAAAATGTAGCGAGCAGATAGATCCCATCCGAGGCCAAGATCCCCTCAAACCCCACAGCGAAATACAGCACACTGGTCAAAGCTCCTGCCAGCAGAGCCAGGATAAAATTGGAGACCGGTCCGGCCAAAGCCGTAATGGCCATATCCCGTTTTGGCTCTTTGAAATTGTTGGGATTCACAGGTACCGCCTTGGCCCATCCCACCCCGGCCGTCACCATCAACGCAAGTCCAAAGACCGATATATGCTTGATGGGGTTCAAGGTAAGTCTGCCCTTGTCCTTGGCTGTTGAATCTCCCAACCGGTAAGCCACCAAACCATGCGACACCTCATGGACAGTCAGACAGAGCAAAACAGCGCATAGCCGCAGCAGGAACATCAAAAGTCCCCACCAATCCATATTGTTCAAAAAATCTGAAAAACTGTTCAAATGCCCTGGCTCCTCCCCGCGGGTCCACCCAAACTCGGAATAATGCCCATAAAATGGCATGATATGATATTATAGCAAAAATCTGTCAAAAGCACAAGGGGCAAAAGAAAAGCCCGGCTCTCTGAGTGAGCCGGACCCTGTCATTCAATCAACTTTTCTCTCAGATGCTCCACTGCCTTGCGCTCCAGGCGGGAGACCTGGACCTGACTCACCCCCAGCACCCGCGCAGCCCGCTCCTGGGTCATGCTGCGAAAATACCGCAGCTCGATGACCTGCCGTTCCCGATCTGGCAGGCTTGCCACCGCCTCCCGCAGAGCGATACGCTCCAGTGTACGCTCCTCCATTCCATCGTCACCAACGGTCTGCTCTATGGTCAACCCATCCCCGATCTCGCTTTGGAGGGAAGATACCGGGGCATTGGCCGTTTCCACCGCAGCGATCTCCTCCGCCGTCATGCCTGTCTCCTCAGAAAGCTCGGAAAGGGTTGGCTCACGGCCCAATCTAATTTGAAGCAGATCTCTGCTTTTTCGGACAACACCCCCCTGTTCCCGGACCCCGCGGCTCACTTTCACCGCCCCATCGTCCCGCAAAAACCGGCGAATCTCTCCGGCAATTTTGGGAACTGCATAGGTAGAAAACTGAAACCCCAGAGTGGGATCAAAGCCTTGGGCCGCTTTCAGAAAACCCAAACAGCCCAGTTGGTACAGATCCTCCGGATCTGTACCCCGCCCCATATAACGGCGTACCACGCTCCAAACAAGGCCCGCATTTTCCTCCAGCAGGCGCTCACAGGCCTGTTGGTCTCCCTCCCGGACCGCATCCAGCAGGGGCAAGGTCTCAAGGCTCATGCGCCCAACCGCCGTGAGATCCGGCGGCGCATGGTGACAGTAGTCCCCTTCCCCAACACCGATTTGACCTTCAAGGTATCCATAAAGCTCTCCATGATGGTAAATCCCATACCGGAGCGGTCCTCCCCGCCCGTGGTAAAGAGGGGTTTCCGGGCTTTTTCCACATCAGGGATCCCCACGCCGGTATCTTTCACAACGATCTCCAGGCTGTTGTCCTCGAAAAGCCGCAGTCGAAGGGTCACCTGACCCAGCTTGTCCGGATAGGCATGAACAATGCAGTTGGTCACCGCCTCGCTGACAGCAGTCTTGACATCGTTCACCTCATCCAAAGTAGGGTCCAGTTGGGCCGCAAAGCAGGCCGCCGCTGTCCGGGCAAAGCCTTCATTGGCACTGCGGCTCAGAAATGTCAATTTGACTTCATTGGTGGGTTTCATATGTATGTCCTCCTCCTTTTTATTCCGTAAAGCCAATTAGCTTGTCAACCCCTGCCGCTCTCAATACTTTCGCGGACTGAGGCGGCACCGAGCAGAGGGTGGTAGTGCCGCCTAATTGGCCCATCAGCTTCCAGCTTCTCAGCACCACCGCAATGCCGGACGAATCCATAAAGGTCACCCCACTCAGGTCAAGCCGGAGTTCCCTGGGCAGTCTCCCATCAATTTGCCGCCCCAGTTCTTCCATCAGTTTCCTTGCAGCGTGGTGGTCCACCTCGCCTATGATCTTTGCTGTCAGCACTTGTTCACTTTCCGAGCAGTTTACAGGCATATCGGCCCCTCCTCTTTTGCGCAAAAAATCGCTGTATCTCGTATGAGATACAGCGATTTTAGCACACCTGTCCGGTTCGTTTTTGTCAGAATTTGGAAATCAGTTCATGGAGGCCAAAGATTCCTCCAATTTGGCGATCAGACTCTTCAGCTCCTCGGCCCGGGCTCGCTGGCCCTCCACCACCTGAGCAGGTGCCTTTCCAACAAAGTTGGGGTTGCCGAGTCGGGCCTCCAGGCCGGCAAGCTCATTTTTCCTCTGTCCAAGCTCCTTCTCCAGGCGCTTTTTCTCCTCGGCCATATCCACCAGTTCAGCCAGGGGAATGAATATGCGGGCAGCGTGAGTAATGACCTCCACCATGCCCTGTTTGCGCATCTCATCGCTTCCGGCTGCATCGGCCATATTCAGCACCGTAACATCGCTTGCATAAGCCAAACGCTTGAACAGCGGGATTCCTTGGGTGAATATGTCAGTCTCCAGAGAGGCGATGGTCAGATGGGCCTTCTTGGAGGGAGGCACATTGAGCTCAGAACGTTTGGTCCGAATGGCCCGGGTAGCCTCAATAATGAGGTCAATGGATTTCTCCTCCTGGGGGAAATTCATTTCAGCGTTGGCCTCAGGCCACTTCTGGAGCATCAGGAACCCATTTTCATCGACCCCTGCCTCCTTGGGCAGGGCCTGCCAGATCTCCTCGGTGAGGAAAGGCATGAAGGGATGAAGCAGCTTCAAGGTCTCGGTAAGCACATAGCACAGCACCTGCTGGGCCTGCTCCTTGGCTTTCAGGTCCTCCCCCTGGAGCCGAGCCTTGGTGAACTCAATATACCAGTCACAGTAGTTATCCCAAATAAAATCATAGACTTTTTGAGCTGCCACGCCCAGCTCGTATTTGTCCATATTCTCCGTGACCTGGGAGATCAGCTCATTGAGCTTGGATAGGATCCACTTGTCCTCCAATGTCAGCTCCTTGGGCAGCTCTACCTTGTCAATGGTCAGGTTCATCTGGACAAAGCGGGAGGCGTTCCAGATCTTGTTGGCAAAGTTCCGCATAGCCTCGCACCGCTCGGGCAGGAATCGCATATCGTTTCCGGGAGAATTGCCCGTCACCAGATTGAACCGCAGGGCATCGGCACCGTACTGCTCAGCCACCACCAGGGGATCCACACCGTTGCCCAGAGACTTGGACATCTTCCGGCCCTTGTCGTCCCGGACCAGGCCGTGGATCAGCACTGTGTGGAAGGGAGCCTTCCCGGTGTGCTCACAGCCCGAGAAGATCATCCGGGACACCCAGAAAGTGATGATGTCATAGCCGGTGACCAGCACATCGGTGGGATAGAAGTATTTCAGGTCCTCTGTCTCCTGGGGCCAGCCCAGGGTGGAGAAGGGCCAGAGCGCGGAGGAGAACCAGGTATCGAGCACGTCCTCGTCCTGTTTCAGGTTTTCGCTGCCGCACTTTACACACTTGGCGGGATCTTCCTTTTCGCAGATCACCGCGCCGCAATCCTGGCAGTACCAAACGGGGATGCGGTG
>JAGBDQ010000069.1 GCA_017937415.1 Oscillospiraceae bacterium | reverse complement strand
GTGGGCCCAGGTCTCCAAATAGGGGGGGATAGAGGCGATCCCCTCCTCGGTCAGGGGGAAGGTCTTGGTCTCCTCGATGGTGGAAAAGCTCCGCTCCCAGGGACCTTCCCCGACCTGGACCTCTAAGGTGGCCTCCTCCAGCAGTGGCTCCTTGTTCTCATCCTGAGGGATCACCGGGGTGATCCAGAATTGCAGCCGTCCGGCGTTGGAGGACCAGGGGTTTTCGTTCTGAAAGTGGGACAGGACGGGCATAAAAATTTCGGCCATGGAAAGGGCTCCTCTCAGAGTGTGTTTTCCTCATTATAACATGAACGGCCCAAAAAGGGGAGGGGAAATTTTACGGCTTTCCCCGGCCCAGCTTTTCCCCCACTATGGCCATCTGGGCCTTTGTGGGGGGCTGCTTCCACTGCAGACTGATCTCCACCACCCGGTCCGGGTAGAACAGCAGGTATTGGTGGTTGTCCTCGATGGGGTCGGCTCCGCCGTCCGGTATCCACTGATAGGCCTCCTCCGCCCCCCAGGGGGTGGGGTCTGTGGGAGCGTAGGAATACCCCTGCCACACCGGGTTCCTGCCGCTCCAGCCGTCCCTCTCGTGGAGCTTTGCCTCCCGGCACAGGCCGCGGAGGGCGGGGACCTTTACCAGGATGACCTCGTAATCCAGATAGAACATCTCCGGGAAAAGCTCTACAGGGCCGATGGGCCACTGATTGGCGGAGTACTGCCCCAGCAGAGGGGATCGACTTCCCTGCCAGCGCAGGGTGTAGCGGCTGAAGTCCCCATCCAGCAGATCCTCTAAGGTCAGGGGGGCCGGATCACGCTGAAGGGTATAGACCCTCCCCTGATATTCATAGGTCACCGTATTGTCCTCCCGGAGCAAGCCGTGGCTGCTGCCGTAGAGGGCGAGGGAGGTAACGCTGAAGATCAGGAGCAGGGCAATGGCCACACTTCCCCCGAAGGTGACCGCCCGGTTGACCCCGGCGGAGGTCCCCTGCTTTTTGAGATAGCCTTTGATGCCATTGACCAAAAGAGAAATGCCCGGCACATAGATGAGGAACAGGAGAATGGTCAGCACCCGCATCATCCGGCTGCCCGAGGCAAAAAGGGACAGAAGGTACCAGACGAGCCCCGCGAAAATAAGGGCCAAACACACCATTTGGAGCTTCTGGCGGCCCTTTGTCCGGTAAAATTCTCCCTGCTCTGCCGCCTTCACCGCCTTCCGGTGCCAGCGGAAATAGGTCCCTGTTTCGGTGGCGGTCATTACCAGAAGGAGGACCAGGCACAGGAAGAGGAACAGGTCAGCGGGGTTGGACAGGGTGCCGATGGGATCCTTTTGCAGGTCGGAGAAAAACATCCATCCGTAGAAAAGCACCACCACCAGCAGCAACAGTTGGCCGGGGAGGAAGCTCCTCTTCATGGCCCTGTGGACGGTGGACACCTCCTGTACTGGGTCCGTATCAATGGGAACCGGGTCCTGCCCCTCGTTGTAAAAGACCTGAAGCTGGGCGTTGGAGGCGGCCAGCACCCAGCCGGTGTGTCGACAAAAGTCGTAAAAGGTCTCCTGCGCCTCCGAGGGTTCGGGGTCAAACTGGGAGGCCTTGGGGAAATAGCACACCGAGAAGGTGAGCTGTTTCGGCTCGATCCGGCGGTAGGTCCAGAGGTAGGCGCCGATCTTCTCCAAAAGCCAGCCCTTCTCCGCCATTTTGGCCAGGTGCTCCTCCATGCCGGAACGGTCATAGAGGGAATAGAGCTCTACGCGGCGCTTGATGTCTTTCATCGGTTTTCCTCCTCTCCAAAAAGACGGCGGTAGTCCTGGGCCTGGGCGCTGATACGGTCGTACTCCTCCCGGAGCCGCTGCCGGCCCGCGTCGGTGAGCAGGTAGCTCCGCTTCCGGCCCTCCACCCTGGTCTCCCGGATCATCCCCGCCTGGGAGAACTCCTCCAGCAGGTTGTAAAGGGTCCCCGAGCCCACGGTCACCCGGCCTCCGGTCATGTTGGGCACCTTGTCCAGAATGTCCATGCCGCAGCATTCTTCCTTCAGGCACAGCAGGATATAAAACATTTGCTCGGTGAGGGTGCGGAACTTTTCTCTGGGCATGGGTCCACCTCCTATTCTCGAATATCGAGTTATCTGTCTATAGTATATTCTCGAATATCGAGAATGTCAAGAGGAAATAAAATAGGCGGACCGCCGTCCCCGGCGGTCCGCTGCCCTTGACCTTGTAGGGGAGGGGCTTGCCCCTCCCTCCGGCATCAAACCTCGCATCAAGTGCACCGGGGCATCGTGCCCCACGGTGAGGGTGAGCTTCATTTAATATGTATTCAGGGGCACGCTGCCGTCGTCGGCGCCCTTCTCCACGGCCCGGATCACCATGTCGTAGCCGTAGCTCTCGTCCACCTGGATATGGACAATGTCCCCGACCTGCTTGCCCAGCAGGGCCTTGCCCACGGGGGATTCCAGGCTGATGAGGCCGTGAAGGGGGTCCTTGCGCATGGTGGTGACGATCTGGAGCTCCTCGGTCTCCCCCTCCTCGGGGAGAAAGACGGTCACCTTGTCGTAGAGGGCCACGCCCCCGTTTTTGCCCCCTTCGGAGATGACCTGGGCGGTGCGGATCATGTTCTCCAGGTAGCGGATACGGCTCTCGTTCTTGTTCTTCTCCTGTTTGGCCGCCTTGTATTCAAAATTTTCGGAAAGGTCCCCAAAGGCCCGGGCCACCTTGACCTCCTCCAGAAGCTTGGGCCGCAGAACGATCCGCCGGTGGTCCAGCTCCTCCTTCATCATTTGAAGGTCCTTTTTGGTCAGCTTGTCGTGCATGATGATCCCTCCGTAAGTAAGGGCCGCCGGGAACGGCGGCCGTGGTTTCCTCTATGATAAATCCCCCGAGGCCGGGTTGTCAAGCAGATTTCCGCTTTCCGTGAACCTCGAACCGTGGCAGGGGCAGTCCCAGGTCCGCTCCTGACTGTTCCACCGCAGGGCGCAGCCCATGTGGGGGCACCGCTTTTTACCAAAGTGCATCAAATCGGCGGCCGCCTCCATGGCGTTCACCGCCAACTGGGGCCGCAGAATGGACCGGGAGGGGGAGAATAGGGCCTCGTAGGGGCTGTCCGCCCCGGTGAGTAGGTCGGTGAGGACCAGGGCGGACACCATGGCCGAGGTCATGCCCCATTTGTTGAAGCCGGTGGCCACGAACAGGCTGGGAGTCCGGGCGGAGTAGCGGCCGATATAGGGGATCCCGTCTAAGGTCACGCAGTCCTGGGTGGCCCAGCGGCAGAGCTCCTTTTTGCTGGGGTAATAGCGATTGGCCAGGGAGGAGAGGGCGGTCCAGCCGTCCTCCCCCGGCTTGCCGGGGCGGTGGCCCCCCAGGCCCAGCAGCAGGGCATTGCCCTGCCGCCGCAGGGAGAGTCCGCCCTTCTGGGCGTCCAGATACATCCCCGTAAAATCCTCCGCCCCCTCTAAGGCCAGCACGTAGGAGCGCTCCTGATAGAGCTTCAGGAAGTAGCTGCCGTGCTTGTTGAGAAAGGGGAAGTGGGTGCAGACCACCGTGCGGTTGGTGTGGATGGTGTGGTGCTCCGTGACCGCTTCCCCGGGGCGGAGCTCCCGGACGGCGGTATTCTCGTAGATGGGGAGATCCTGGGCCAGAGCGGCCACTAACTTCAGGGGGTGGAACCGTCCCTGCCGGGGGAAGGACACCGCCCCCGCCGTGGGGAAGGGAAGGGGGAGAGATTCCACGAACCGGGCGGGAATGTCCAGCTCCTGTAAGGCGGCCAGCTCCTTTTTCAGCCCCGTCAGGTCCTCCCGGGCGTAAATGAAGTTGTCCTCCTCCGCGAAATCGCAGTCTATGCGTTGGGAAAGCCGCCGGTATTCCTCCAGAGCCTCCCGGTTGGCGTCGTAGTAGAGCCGGGCGGCGTCAGGGCCGAACTGGCGGAGGAGCTTCTGGTAGATGAGCCCGTGCTGGGCCGTAATCTTGCCGGTGGTGTCCTTGGTGACTCCGGAGCAGATGGTCCGGGCCTCGGCCAGCGCGCAGTCCACTCCGGCCTGGGTCAGGTAATAGCAGCACAGCACCCCGGCCAGGCCGCCGCCGATGATGAGCACGTCGGTGTCCAAGTCCCGATCCAGGGCGGGAAATGTGGGGAGAGTTACGGTCTGGGACCAGAGGGAGGGCATACGCTTCACAGCCTTTCGTTTCATTTTTCATAGAATGCCCCAAACCGGAGTGTCCAATCATGGCAAAATTTTTAAATACTACCACAGTCGTATTGACAAAGTGATACGACAATGGTAGTATAGAGGTAAAGATACGACGGAAGTCGTATGGTCAACGTGAAAAATTGCGAAAAAGGGGGAGATCAGTCATGGAGGTCAAGCTGTTTGATTCCGAGCTGAAGGTGATGGACGTGCTCTGGCGGCAGGGGGAGTGCCCCGCCCGGCAGGTGGCCCAGATCTTGGGGGAGCAGGTGGGGTGGAACGTGAACACCACCTACACCCTCATCAAGCGCTGTATGGCCAAGGGGGCCATTGAGCGCATTGACCCCGGCTTTGTGTGCCGTCCCCTCATTCCCAAGGAGGAGGTCCAGCGCGCCGAGACCGATGAGCTGATCCACAAGCTCTACGACGGCTCGGCGGACAAGCTCTTTGCCGCCCTGCTGGACCGGAGGAAGCTGACGGCAGAGGAGATCCGCCATTTGAAGCACATCGTGGACGAGTTAGAGTGAGGTGACTGACATGACGATTCTGGAAATGAGCTTCTACGGCGGCGTGATGATCCTGGCCGTGGTATTGCTGCGGGCCCTGACGGTCCACCGCCTGCCCAAGCGGACCTTTGTGGTGCTGTGGCTCCTCACCCTGGCCCGGCTGCTCCTTCCCTTTACCATCCCGTCCCCGGCCAGCGTCTACACCCTGGCCGGGGAGCACAACCATGTCCTGCCCATTCAGATCCCTACGCCCCGGCCCGCCGCCACCGCCCCGGTTTTCAGCCAGGTGAATGCTCCGGCCTTTGGCCAGGGGGCCGCTCCGGTGGCTGGGAACGCGGTCCTGCCCGCCGCCACCACTCCGGTGGGGCAGGTCGCCCCTGGGGCCGTCCCCTCAGTGACCTCTCCTACAGGAACCGTTCCCGCCCCCACGCCTGCGGTCCCGGTGTGGACCTTGGTGTGGCTGGTGGGACTGACGGCCTGCGCCCTCTTTTTCCTGGTTGTCTATGTGAAAAACCAGCGGGAATTCCGCATGTCTCTCCCCGTGGAGAACGATTTTTTGACGGCCTGGCTGGAGGACCACCCCCTGCGGCGGCGCATCCGGGTCCGGCAGTACGACCGGATCACCGCCCCCCTCACCTACGGCCTTGTCCGCCCGGTGATCCTGCTCCCCGCCGACACCGACTGGGGCAGCGGGGAGGAGCTTTCCTATGTGCTGGAGCATGAGCTCATCCACATCAAGCGGTGGGACGGCCTTACCAAGCTGCTGCTGGCGGCGGCGGTGTGCGTCCACTGGTTCAATCCCTTAGTGTGGCTCATGTTTTTCCTGGCTAACCGGGACCTGGAGCTCTCCTGTGACGAGGGGGTGCTCCGCCGGTTCGGCACCAGGCGGCGGGGGGAGTACGCCCGCACCCTCATCGGCATGGAGGAGACCCGGGGAGGGCTCACCCCCATTTACAACCACTTCAGCAAGAGCGCCATCGAGGAGCGGGTGGTAGCCATTATGAAGACCAAAAAGCTGTCTGTGGCGGCTGTCATCGCCGCCGTGGTCTTAGTGGCCGCCGTGGCGGTGATGTTCGCCACCTCACCCAGGGAGGAGCCAAAAGAGGTCTGGGTCCCCACCCTGAGAGCGGAGGAGATCAGCGAGGTCACCTGGTCGGGAGAACTGCTGACCGGGGCACCCGCTTGCCCGGAGGCAGCGGAGGCCGCCCGGCTCATCAACGCCGCAGCCCAGAACGAGGTGGACAGCGAGACCCTGCCCAACGGACGGCACGGCTATGTGTTTGCCGACATGCACGTTCGGCGGGGCGGGGAAGAGGAGGTCTATGTATCGGTGGGCACGGTGAAGGACATCGTGTGTATCTCGGTGGGGGAGCGGTCGGGCTATTTTGAGGCCCCTGAGCTTTATCAGCGCATTGCCTCCCAGAACGACACCCCGGACAACGTGGACCAGGAGGCGTTGGAGCTGTATCAGGATGCCATCCGGGCTTACCTCATCAGCACTATGCCGGGGAACTCGAACATTGACCGAATCACGATTGATGAGCACGCCGACCTGCCCGCGGGGAGCGTGCGGGGGTACGGGACCGTTGACGGCGAAACCATTGTTTTCCGGCAGGATCTGACCCGTCTTTCTTTGGTGCAGGAGAATCCCGATTGGAACGCCCAGCTCTGGGCCATTGGGGAGGCCCTGTCCACTGACCCGGTAGACAAGATCGGGCAGTTTATGGGGAATTCCTATCTGGACAGCCAGTTCAGACGGCATGGGATGGGGAGCGGAGTAGATCGGCTGGTGACTGCCAATGGAGAGGCCCTGGGCTTCCTGAATCAAGAGTGGCCGGAGCTGGAGGAGGGGCTGGACCATTATGACAGTTTGGAAGAGCTGAAGGCCGACCTGACGGAAATCCCTTCTGAATTGCTTGATGAACATGACAGCGAGCCCACCCTTGAGGCCCTGGCCGGGGAGTACCACTTTCTCAGCGGCGCCGGGGGTTGGGAGACCGTGCTGTATATCAAAAATTCGGAAACTTCTAATAATGAGTTGTTCCTTTCCGGAAGATATTACGATTCAGAGATGGGAGAGCGTGACCCGGAACTATACCCCAACGGCACGGTCTACCGCTGTAGCTTCACCGGGAGCCTTACCATACCCCAGAAGGTGGATGAATACACCTACTCCATGCGGCTGAACGGGCTGTACTATGATACTCCCGGCCTTGAGTTCTATGGCGGCAGGCTGCGGCCCGAGGGCTGGCAATTTTCGCTAGACCCCTCAGAGAATGGACAGGGGGCAGAGACGGATCTGCCGTCCATTGAGCAGTACTTTTCCAGCGGTTCCTGGGGAAAATGGGATAGCAAGACCCGCTATGTCACCTCCACGCCCTACGGTTTGGATGAGGCCGAGGAGATCCTGATCTACCTCCCCGGTACTCCAGTAAGCAGTCTCCCCCAGGAGGCCCTGAGCTGGCTCACCAGCGCCCCCGGCTTCGGGGACCCGGAAAACCGGCCCGAGACCCTGCCCTTTACGGTGCTCTACAACGTGAAGGAGGGGAATGCCTTCTTCCAGGGGAGCACGCCCGATGAAGCGGGCGCGTTTGAAGCGTTGGCCGGAAAGTACCGCTTCCTCAGCGGGGCCGGGGGCTGGCAGACATTTCTGAAGGTCAACGCCGACGGCACCTTTTACGGCCAATACCACGACTCGGAAATGGGGGAGTATGAGCCGGTCAAATATCCCAAGGGCACAGTCTATCTCTGCAATTTTGACGGCGCCTTCGACAGCTTGGAACGGGTGGACCAGTACACCTACACCATGAGGCTGGGCTGGCTGGACTACGTCCCGGCGGGCCGAGAGCTGGTGGTGGGGGAGGACGGCTCCATTGATGAGGAGGCCTATCAGGGATTTACCCAGGGAGAGATCGCTATTTTGGCGGTGAATGAGAATGACGATTGGTGGCTCATCAATATGAGGGGTACGGAGTATGCATATACGCAGGGAACGGATAGTAGCTATGTCATAACTGAGGGGAAGCTTCACTCTATGTTACAGCTGGACACCGGTACCCGCTATATCACCTCCACCCCCTACGGTCTGGACGAGGCGAAGGAGATCACGGTCTACCTGCCGGGGACCCCGGTGAGCAGCCTCCCCCAGGAGGCTTTAAGCTGGCTCACCAGCGCCCCCGGTTTCGGGGACCCGGAAAACCGGCCCGAGACTTTGCCCTTTACCGTGCTCTACAATGTGGCCGAGGGGGAGGCCTTCTTTCAGGATAATAGTCTGACCCAGGGAGGAGAGACCCTGGTGCCCCTGGGGGAAGCCGTTGCCGGCCTGGACCTCAGTTGGCGGCAGGAGGGGGAGAGCCTGTTCCTGAATGACGGGGCGGTGGAGATCGAGCTGCGATCGGGGGACTACTACGTCTACCGCCGGGGGTATGTCACCGATGTGCTCCAGAATCCCATGGTCCTCCGGGAGGGGGTGCCCCATCTGCCCATCAGCTTCTGCAACCAGTACCTCAGCGAGGGCGGAGACCTGTGCCACGCCGTCAAGTATTTCTTCAAGGATGAGATCCGGGACGCCCTCAATGACCCCACCGCTTCGGCCAGCCGGCGGGTGCTCGCCGCCGTGAGCCTTCCCCGGTCCATGGGCATCGAGAC
>JAGBDQ010000068.1 GCA_017937415.1 Oscillospiraceae bacterium | reverse complement strand
CGGAAGCGCACCAGGTCGTTCAGATGACAGAGCCTGAGCCTGTCCCGGAGAGCGCCGGGCTGACCGTGGGTGAGCTGGACCGGGCGGTGGAGCGGGACGCCAGGCGGTACGGCGGCGGATTTTCACTGTTGTAAGGGGGAGTATGTGTGGAGCTTGCGCCCATGAGATATAAAAACTTTACCTGGCCCCATAACCCACGGACCTATACCATCGAGTACCGGCGGGTCATGGGGAACCATAAGGTGCCCTATGGCCGGTACCACTTGGAGGACATGGGATTGACCCGGCGGGTGATGAAGGGGGAGGGAGAGTTTGTGGGGGAGGACGCCTACGACCAGTTCAAGGCGCTGGCCACCGAGTTTTACAGCGAAGGCCCAGGCCCCCTGATCCACCCGGTTTGGCAGGGCTCCAACGCCTATTTTGTGGAGCTCTCCCTCAGCCAGGAGCCCCGGCAGGATTATGTGCGTTATACCTTCACCTTCTGGGAGAGCTATGACGGTTACGGCGGAAAGGCTGGGCTCACCCAGGAGAAGGGGGCGTCTGAAGCGGCTGCCGGGACCGGGAACAGCGTACAGACGGCTGCCCGGGAAAACGGTGGGGTCTGGCACAAGGTGAAGAAGGGGGAGAGCCTCTGGAAGATCGCCCGGGACTACGGGGTGGAGCTGGCCGCCCTGCTGAAGCTGAACCCGGGGATCAAAAATCCCAACCTCATTTATGCGGGCCAGGAGGTGCGGGTGAAATGATGAGGGGCTATCTGCTGAACGCCAAAGGGGAGCGGTTGGCGCTGCCCCCCTTTACCGGCTGGAGGCTGGTGCGGACCGGGACGGTGCCCTGTGACAGCTTTGAGGGTACCTGCCTTTGGGAGAACGGCACCGACAAACGGCTGGAGGAATGCTGCCGGCTCACGGTGGAGGAGGACGGGCAGCGGCGGTTTACCGGAGTGCTGGACGAGTGTGAGCTGCGCTGGAGCGAGAAAGGCAGTGAGCTGACGGTGTCCGGCCGAGGGCTGGCGGCCTTGCTGCTGGACAACGAATCTCCGGCCAGGGACTATCAGGCGGCTACCCTGGCCGACATTCTCCGGGAGCATGTGACCCCTTACGGTATCCAAGCGGCCGGGACGGGGAGCCTTCCCACGGTGCCCGGATTTTCCACGTCCACCGGGTGGAGCCAGTGGCAGGTCCTCTACAGCTTTGCCAAATACCACGGGGGCGTGGAGCCCTGGTTCGATGTGTACGGAAATCTGACGGTGGACGGCGCCCGGCAGGGGCAGCGGCTGAAGCTGTCCGACAGCGCTGGGCCATTGGAGATCGCCTGGCGGGACAAGCGCTATGGGGTGTATTCCGAGATCCTGGTCCAGGACCGGGGAAGCCTGAAGTCCCAGCAGGTGGTCAATGAGAAGTTCCGAAGCCAGGGCGGGGTCTGCCGCAGGGTGGTCACCCTGCCGGGAAAGAGCGCCTACGAGGCCATACGGTACTCGGGGGAGTACCAGCTGAAGGAGTCCTGGCGTGGGCGGTTCCGGCTGTGGATCACCCTGCCGGGAAGCTATCGCTGTGAGCCGGGGGACACGCTGGAAGTAAGCCTGAAAAAGCCGGGGATCCAAGGTCTTTGGCGGGTGCTGGAGACCGAGAGCGTGCTGGACGCCAAAGGGCGGCGGGTGAAACTGACTTTGGGGGAAGGGTAAGGAGGAGAAGGAATGTTTTTATCCAGAAAAGAGGCGGCGGGCAGAGGGGGCGGGGCTCTCACCGGGCCGGTGACCGTGCCGGGAGAGACGGCAGGGGCCTGGCTGGAGGGAGAGCGCCGGGCCCTGACGGTCTATGCCCCCGGTGGGTACCACTGGGTGCCCGCTCTGGGGGATGAGGTGCTGGTGCTGAAAACGGGGGAGAGCGGGGAGCGGCCCTGCGCCGTAGGGGTGTCTGCCGGAGGGCAGGGGCTCCTGCCCGGGGAGGTGCTCATCTCGGCGGGAAGCGCCTCCATCAAGCTGGGACTGGACGGCAAGGTGGCCGTCACCGGGAGCCTGACGGTAAACGGGGTCCCGGTGGCCCTGCAGGAAATGGAGGGCTGAACCATGGCGCTGATCCTGCGGGAGGGGGACTACGTCCCCAACGGACAGGGGGGCTTCCGCAAGGCTGAGGGGGCGGCGGAGGTCCTGGAGCGGATCCTGTGGAAGCTCACGGTGAAGCGGGGGAGCTTTCCCTTTTTGCCCCAACTGGGCTCCCGGCTCCACCTTCTTGCCGGAGCTCCCGTCAAAGAGCGGGAGGCCCTGGCGGGGCAGTACGCCGCTGAGGCATTGGCCGATGAGGCGGTGGAGCTCCGGGAGGTCAGGCTGAGCCGGGAGGGGGAGAAGACCCTGCTGACTTTGAAGCTGGACTGGCAGGGGGAGGAGCTGACCGCCACAGTGGAAGTGGGAGGTTTGGAATGAAGACAGTGGAAGAGATCTATGAGGAGATGCTCTCGGTGTTCCGACGGGAGACCGGGGCCGAGGCCTCGGCGGTAAGCGATCTGAGCGTGAAGCTCTATGCCGTGGCGGCCCAGGTCTATGGGCTTTACAACCAGGCGGAATGGCTCAGCAGGCAGTGCTTTCCCCAGACGGCCCAGGGGGAGTACCTGGATCGGCACGCCGCCCTCCGGGGGCTGGAGCGGCGGGGAGCGGTGAAGGCCACGGGCAGTATTCGGTTCTTAGTGGACAGCGCCCTGGGGGCGGATCTGACCATTCCCGCCGGGACAATATGCGCCACGGCGGCCATGACCCGGTTTGAGACCTTGGAGGCGGGGGTGATCCCGGGAAACGGGACCTATGTGGAGGTGCCCGCCCGGGCGGTGGAGCCGGGAGCGGGAGGCAACGTGCCCGCCGGGAGCGTGCTGGTGATGACCGTGCCTCCGGTGGGTGTGAAGGGCTGCGTCAATGCCGCCCCCTTTACCGGCGGGGCCGATGGGGAGGAGGACGAAAGCCTGCGGCGGCGGGTGCTGGAGACCTACCGGCGGATGCCCAACGGAGCCAACGCCGCCTTTTATGAGCAGGGGGCCTTGTCCTTTGACCAGGTGGCCGCCTGCGCTGTTTTGCCCCGGCCCCGGGGCGTGGGGACGGTGGACGTGGTGGTCTCCACGGCGGCCGGAGTGCCGGGGGAGGCGCTTTTGGAGGAGCTTCAGGACTACTTTGATCAGCGCCGGGAGATCGCCGTGGATGTGCAGGTGAAAGCGCCCACGGTAAAGAATGTGGCAGTGTCGGTGAAGATCCAGGTTGCCGAAGGCTATGATGCCGACACGGTGAAAGCCGATGTGGCAGGGGCCCTGACCGGGTTTTTCTCGGGGGAGCGGCTGGGGAAGGACGTGCTGGCGGCTGAGCTGAACCGACTGGTCTTTTCCCGGGAAGGAGTGGCCAACTGCGTCATTGTGGCTCCCGCTGCCGATGTGGCTGTGGGACAGGCTGAACTGCCCAAGCTCAACGGTCTGACCGTGGAGGTGACGGCATGAGCCACGCCCAAAAGCTTTGGGAGCTCCTTCTGCCGCTGGGCCCCTACCGCCGCCAGGGTGTCTACACCGCCGGAGAGTTGGAGGGAGAGGGACAGGCCCTGGACGGGGTGCTGGAGGCCTTAGAGGAGCTGGAGCGGGAGGCCATGCTGGACACAGCGGAGGATTGGGGCCTGGAGAGTTTAGAGAGCCTTCTGGTCCACCGGCCGGTGGTCAGCGGCAAGGAAGGGCGGCGTGCCGCCCTCTCCGCGCTGCTCCGCATCGGCGGGGACAGCTTCACGGTGGACGCCCTCAACGATAATCTGAAAGGCTGCGGACTCAACGCGGTGGTGAGCGAGACCGAAGAGAAGGGCGTGGTGGAGGTCCGGTTCCCCGATGTGCCCGGCGTGCCCGACGGCTTTGCCCGGTTGAAAAGGATCATTGAGGACATTCTGCCCTGCCATCTCCAGGTCAACTACGTGTACTGGTACCTCACCTGGGAGGGCATGGAGCAGCGGTTTGCCACCTGGGGGGACATTGAGGCGGGGGGCCACACCTGGGAAGAATTAGAGAAGTTGGTGAAGTGAGGGCTTCCGCAAAAGCACAGCGGCAGGACGGGAATGTCCTGCCGCTGTTTTGCGCTCTTTTCTATGGATACGCCTTTTTCAGAGGGCGCCCTCCAGCCGGAGGAGGGCACGCTTTTTATCCAGGCCGCCGGCGTAGCCGGTGAGGGCGCCGCCGGTGCCGATGACCCGGTGGCAGGGGATGAGGAGGGAGATGGGGTTGTGGCCTACGGCGCCGGCCACTGCCCGGGGGGAAGTGGGGATGAGTCTGGCGAGCCGGGCGTAGGTGACGGTCTGGCCGTAGGGGATCTCCAGCAGGGCCTTCCATACCTTTTGGCGGTATTCACTGCCCCTGGGGGCCAGGGGCGGGGTGAAGCCGGGGTCCCGGCCCTGGAAATAGAGATCCAGCCAGCAGAAGGTCTCCTGAAGAACAGGGCAGTCCTTCTCCGCCCAGTGCTCCGGCAGGGTAGCGCCAAAGTATTTTTGACCGTCAAACCACAGCCCGGTGAGAGCCTCCCCATCGGAGGAAAGGGTAATGGGCCCCAGGGGGGAAGTATAGTGGGAGATGTAATCCATGATAAGCCTCCTATGGAGAATCAGTCAAAAAATTCCTGCCCCCATCATAACACGAAAAAGGGGACAGAGCAAGCGGTCCGACTTGAAGGGCGGGGGAAAATATGCTACAATGGCATTACAGCATACGCCGCAGGGACAGGGAGGTGATGGGATGAACCTGAATACCAGGCTGGAGGAGTTCGCGGGCATCGGCCCCCAGCGGGCCAAGGCCCTCAAAAAGCTGGGGCTGGAGACCGTGGGGGACCTTTTGACCTACTGGCCCAGGGACTATGAGGACCGGACAAAGATCTATCCCATCAACGAGGCCCCCACTGAGGAGCCCTGCTGTGTGTCCGCCTTAGTGGCGGACACCCCTACCACCTCACACATCCGCAAGGGCCTTTCCACCACCAAGTGCCGGATCGTGGACGGCTCGGGCTCGGCCAACGTCACTTTCTTTAACCAGGAATATGTGCGTCAGGCCCTGGTCCACGGGGAGAGCTATATCTTTTACGGCAAAATGGAGGCTGTGGGCAGGCGGCGGCAGCTTACCAACCCGGTGTTCGAGCGGGAGGACCGAGCCCGGTTCACCGGGCGGATCATGCCGGTCTACCCCCTCACTGCCGGGGTGAGCAACAACATCCTGGCCTCCCTGGCTCTTCAGAGTGTGGAGAGCTGCGCCGGTCTGCTTCCCGACCACCTTCCCTCCCAGGTCCGGCTGGAGCATGAGCTGTGCACCCAGGAGTACGCCTGCCAGAACGCCCACTTTCCCAAAGATCAGAAAGCCCTGGAGATCGCCCGGCGGCGGTTGGTCTTTGAGGAACTGTTTACCCTGTCCTGCGGTATGGCCTTCCTGCGGAAACGCCGGGACAAGGCCCAGGGGCAAGTGTTTCCTCAAAAGAATATGGAGGAGTTCCTGACTCTGCTGCCCTTCACTCCTACGGGGGCCCAGAGAAAGGCTATGGCCGAGCTCACCGCCGACCTCACCTCGGGAAAGCCCATGAACCGGCTTCTCCAGGGGGACGTGGGCTCGGGCAAGACGGCGGTGGCCGCCTACGCCGCCTGGCTGGCCTATGCCGGCGGATTCCAGACCGCCATGATGGCCCCCACCGAGATCTTGGCCCATCAGCACTACGAGACCCTGACAAAGCTCCTTTCCCCCGCGGGCATCCGGGTGGGACTGCTCACCGGGAGCCTGACGGCCGCCGAAAAGCGGGCGGTCCGGGCACAGTTGGCCAGTGGGGAGCTCCACCTGATCGTGGGCACCCACGCCCTTCTCTCTGAGGGGGTGGAGTATCAGAATCTGGCCCTGGTCATCACCGATGAGCAGCACCGCTTTGGGGTGGGGCAGCGCTCCGCCCTCTCCTCCAAAGCCAAGGGCATGACCCCCCATGTGCTGGTCATGTCGGCTACCCCCATTCCCCGGACCCTGGCTTTGCTCATTTACGGGGACCTGGAAGTGACCATCATGGACGAGCTCCCCGCCGGGCGGAAGGCCATAGACACCTTCCTGGTGGGGGAGGACAAGCGGCAGAGAATGTACGGCTTTGTCCGCAAGCAGGTGTCCGAGGGAAGGCAGGTCTATATCATCTGCCCCGCCGTGGAGGAGGGGGAGGGGGCCGACCTGAAGGCGGTGACCGCCTATGCCAAAGAGCTCTCGGAGAAGGTCTTCCCCGACCTGCGGGTGGCCTTCGTCCACGGCAAGCTGAAAAGCAAGGACAAGGAAGCCGTCATGGACGCTTTCCACCGGGGGGAGCTGGACGTGCTGGTCTCCACCACCGTGGTGGAGGTAGGTGTGGACGTGCCCAATGCCAACCTGATGATCGTGGAGAACGCCGACCGGTTTGGCCTTTCTCAGCTCCACCAGCTCCGGGGCCGGGTAGGCCGGGGGGAGTGGCAGTCCTACTGTGTGCTCATGAGCTCCAACCGTTCTCCCGAGACAAGGGAGCGGCTCAAATACTTTTGCTCCACCACCGATGGCTTCAAGATCGCAGAGAAGGACTTGGAGCTTCGGGGCCCGGGCGACTTCTTCGGGCAGCGGCAGCACGGTCTGCCCGTTCTGAAGGCGGCTGACCTGGCGGGGGACACCCGGGTGCTCAAGGAGGCCCAGGAGGCCGCCGGGGCCCTTCTGGCCCGGGATCCCGGCCTCAGGGATCCAGAGAACAGGCCCTTGATGGAACAGGTCAGGCATCTCTTCGCCGATGAGGGCGACATCTTCAATTAGGAGGACACAGCCATGAAATACGCCTTTGTAAACGGACACATTCTGGACGGCACCGCGGACATGACGGCTCGGGAGGGGCTGGCCCTTCTGACTGACGGGGCAAAGATCGAGGCGGTGGTCCCCCGGGATACCGACCTGACCGGCTATGAGCAGGTGGATCTGAAGGGAGGCTATCTGATGCCCGGGCTCATCAACCTCCACGTTCACCTGCCGGGGAGCGGCAAGCCGAGCAGCGGAAAGGGGGATGTGGCAAAGCTGGTGAAGCTCCTGACCAGCAACCCCCTTACCATGATCGCGGTGCGGAAGATCTGCGCCGGATATGCCAAGACCCAGCTCATGAGCGGGGTCACCACCATCCGCACGGTGGGGGGCATCACCGATGTGGACACCACCATCCGGGACAGGATCGAGACGGGCAGCATGAAAGGTCCCCGGATCTTAGCGGGGAATATGGCGGTGTCGGTGGAAGGGGGGCACATGGCGGGCTCCCTGGCCTACATCGCCCACACTCCCGAGGAGGCGGCGGCCTATGTGAAGGTCATCGCCCGGGAGAAGCCCGATCTCATCAAGCTGATGATCACCGGGGGCGTGCTGGACGCCACGGTGAAGGGGGAGCCGGGGGTGCTGAAAATGCCTCCCGAGACCGTGAAGGCGGCCTGCGACGCCGCCCACGCTTTGGGCCTCCCCGTGGCCGCCCATGTGGAGAGCCCCGAGGGGGTCCGGGTGGCTCTGGAAAACGGGGTGGACACCATTGAACACGGAGCCCAGCCCGATGAAGATATCTTAAGACTGTTCCGGGAGCGGGGCGCCAGTTTGGTGGCCACTCTGTCCCCCGCCCTGCCCTACGCCCTCTTTGACCGCGCCGAGAGCCACGCCTCCGAAATGGAGCAGTATAACGGCAAGGTGGTCTTTGAGGGGATCGTCGATTGCGCCAAGGCCTGCCTGACCGCCGGGGTGCGGGTGGGCCTGGGCACCGACACGGGCTGTCCCTATATCACCCACTACGATATGTGGCGGGAGCTCCACTACTTCCACAAGTTCTGCGGGGTTTCTAACGCCTTTGCCCTCCACACCGCCACGGCGGTGAACGCCGCCATCGCCGGTATTGACGGCAAGGTGGGCACTCTGGAGGCGGGGAAGTGTGCCGACATGATCCTCACCGCCCGCAATCCTCTGGAGGACCTGTCCGCCCTCCGGAAGGTGGAGCTGGTGGTGAGCCGGGGAGAGCTGATCCGCTCCCCCCAGGTGAAGAAGATGGAGAACGTGGAAAAGGCTCTGGACCGGTATCTGTGATTTCGAAGACGGTCTG
>JAGBDQ010000067.1 GCA_017937415.1 Oscillospiraceae bacterium | reverse complement strand
GTATACGATCTGCTCCAGCATACCTATCAGGAAGCCTCTGTGGTCGGTGACAGGGAAACGAACGAAAACGCCGCACTATGTCGCATGGTAGATCGCTCGGCGATTGAAAAAGCAATTTTGATAGCTGACAGAGGTTACGAAGGGTTTAACCCTATGGCGCATATCCAAGAGAAAAATTGGAAGTATTTGATTCGTATCAGGGATGTTGAAAAGTCCAATGGAATTACCGCGGGTCTGGTGCTTCCTGATACAGAAGAATTTGATGTCTTGATTGATTTGTCTCTAACCTCAAAACAGACAAATGAAGTGAAAGAACTTTTCAAGCATAGGAACCTATGTCGCTACATTTCTTCCAGCCAATGTCTTGACTTCCTTCCCAAGAAAAACCGTAAGCATGACCCAACTGTGTTTTACAATCTTCCCTTCCGGATCGTGCGGTTCAAAATCGCTGATGATTCCTACGAAACCGTTGTGACCAACTTGGATCCCTCGGATTTCCCTCCCGCTGAGCTCAAAAAACTCTATGCTATGCGCTGGGGCATTGAAACTTCTTTCCGCGAACTCAAATACACCGTTGGCTTACTACATTTTCACGCTAAAAAAGTGGAGCACATTTACCAAGAAATCTTTGCCAGACTCATCATGTACAACTTTACCGAATTGATCACCTCGCCCGTGGTCGTCCGTAAAGCTGACAATAAGTATGCCTATAAGGCAAACTTCTCTGTCGCTGTCCATGTTTGCAGACAATTCTTCCTTGGTAATGTGTCTCCACCCGATGTTGAAGCTGTTATCCGCAGAAATATCTCTCCCGTTCGCCCAGGTAGAAGCAACCTGCGAAATTTGAGCGATAGGCACGCTGTCAGCTTCACTTATAGAGTAGCATAGTTTTTCCCTTTTGAATAGTCTTTTTTGCAGATCCCTTGATCTGCTCCTTTGTTATACCCTTTTTACAGAACGAGTGCACCCGTCTCCGGATGCACTCGTTCTTTCCCTTGTCCCAACATATGAAATGCCGTTAACTTAATGACATTGCCCTGAGGGAGCCTCTTTTCTCACCTATTTCGCTATCCGGTTTATGACCGAAATCAGCTTTCGCACTTCAGCAGAATTATTAAATGCGGAAAAGCTGATCCGGACCGTTCCGCTTTCCAGTGTACCGGCGGACTGGTGGGCATATGGGGCACAGTGGAGGCCCGCCCGAACCGCAATATCTTGCCGGCCCAGCCTCTCTCCCACCGTCTCGCAATCCATGCCTCCCACCCGGAAAGAAAGCACTCCAGTCTGTACATTTGGGTCATGGGCCGCGTAAACGCTCACCTTGGGTATTGCAGAAAGGCCCCTCGCGGCCTCAACCGTCAGCCGCCGCTCCTGCCAAAGGATCTTTTCCTCCCCCTTGGACTGGACATAGCGGATCCCCTCCAGCAGTCCGGCGATACCCGGAATGTTGTGGGTCCCCGCCTCCAGGCGGTCCGGCAGGAAGTCAGGCATCTCCTGCATTCTGGAGAGACTGCCTGTTCCTCCCTCCAGCAGCGGACACGGCTTCTGCCCCTTGCCGCACAGAAGAAGGCCGGTACCCTGTGGGCCATACAGGCTCTTATGCCCCGGCATCCCAATATAGGCGCACCCCAGCGCTTCCATATCTATGGGTAATACCCCCGCTGACTGGGAGGCATCCAAAATTATGGGGATCCGCCGCTCCCGGCAAAGGGCCGCGATCTGTTCCACCGGCAGAATAAAGCCAAATACGTTGGAAACATGGGTACACACCACACAGGAAACCTCAGGGGTGATCAGCCGGTCAAAATCCGCTAAAACCGACTCTTGGTCAAAGAGAGTCCCGCGAGCCACTTTTACCGTACAGCCCAATGCCTCCAAGGGGCGGGTAACCGCATTGTGTTCGTAACCAGACACCACCACCGTATCCCCCGGCCTGACTACCGATTTAATAGCCAAGTTCAGAGCGTGGGTAGCGTTACTGGTAAAGATCACGTTCTCCGGGTCCTCCACATGAAAGAGCTCTGCCGCCGCCTGACGGCAGAGAAAGGCAGTTTCGGCCGCCAGCATGGCAGGTCTATGACCGCCCCGCCCGGGACTTGCCATCTTTCCCGCCGCTGTAGCCATGGCCCGGGCGACGGTGGCAGGCTTCTGGAGGGTAGTAGCCCCACTGTCAAAATAGATCATCACAGCAGGACCTCCCTATAACTGCCGTCACCGTAAAAAATAAACACCCGCTTAGGAGAAAGGTCAGCCCGGGCAAGTGCCGTGAGGGCGGCGGACAGATTGCGCTCTGCCACCTTTACCCCATGGCTGCACCCTTCACTGTCAATGCTTTTTGGGGCCCGCATGATATGGGCGGTGATCCCGGCCCGGGCCAATACCTGCTCTGTCCGCTGAGCGTAGGTCAATGAGCGGCAGACGATCAAATAATATACCATTGAATGACCATTCCTTTCTGTAGCTTGAGAAGAATGGCCTCCCATCGGGAGAGACAAAAACGCTCCTCTCACCACATGGTATGCGGGAAAGGAGCGTTTGGGACCCGTATCCGGTTTGATCGTTTCAATGGTTCAGCGGCTCTCACTCAATAAGCACACTGCATGGGCAGCAATGCCTTCCCCCCGGCCGGTAAATCCCAGATATTCCTCAGTGGTCGCTTTCACGCTGATCCGGTCCAGGGAAATACCCAAATGGTGGGAGAGGTTTTCCCGCATGATAAGAATATAGGGAGCAAGCTTAGGGGCCTGGGCGATCACCGTCACATCCACATTTTCAGGATAAAAGCTTTTTCCCTTCAAAAGTTGTACCACTTTATCCAACAATTTTAGGCTGTCAGCCCCTTTATAAGCAGGGTCGCTGTCCGGGAACAGGTGTCCAATGTCCCCCAGTGCACAGGCGCCCAACAAGGCGTCCATCAGCGCATGTGTCAGCACATCGGCATCCGAATGCCCTAAAAGGCCCCGCTCATAGGGGATCTCCACCCCGGCCAGGATCAGCTTTCTCCCCTCCACCAGCTTATGTACGTCATATCCATGCCCAATTCTCACAGTTCACCGCGCCCTTCCAAAATGGCCGCCGCCACCGCAAGGTCAGTGGGAGTGGTCAGCTTGATATTTTCATAGGAACCCACCGTCAGACAGACCGACATACCCAGCCGCTCCACCGCGGCGCAGTCGTCAGTAAGCTCCGCCCCATCTTCCACAGCTTTTTCCAACGCGCCCAAGATCAAACCATGCTCAAAAATTTGAGGAGTCTGTACAGCAAAGAGCTCGCTGCGCTCCGGCGTGGCGGTTACCACGCCATGAAGGGCCTGCTTGATGGTATCCTTCACTGGTACCGCCGGGGCAGCCGCGCCACACTGGGCCGCCTTCAGAATGGTTTCCTCCACGATCTCCCGTGTCACCAATGGCCGGGCTGCATCGTGAATCGCGACCAGCGAGGTATCTGGAGATGCCTCCCTTAAACCCGCCAGCACTGAAGCAGTACGGCTCTCCCCTCCCAGCACCACCTTGCGCACCTTGCTTAGGGCAGCGTCCTTACAAAGTTGAGCCACCGGAACGATCAGATCTTCCCGGGTCGCCACAATGATCTCGGTTATGTAAGCGCAATCCTCCAGGATACGCAGCGTCC
>JAGBDQ010000066.1 GCA_017937415.1 Oscillospiraceae bacterium | reverse complement strand
TGAAGAAAATGTTTGTCAAATAAGAAGAGCGGAAAAGCCGAGTGCGAGTGACGTTGGACCGGAGTGAGGGCAAAATTGGTAAGGCGGCAAGGCCACCGCGATTTTGCCCGAATCGGAGGGAAACGGAACGAGTGGTACGAGGCTTTGGAGCTTGACAGCCTATGCAGCAAACACAGGAGCACCGCCCCGGTCCGCCGGGGCGGTGCTTTTGCCGTTTTACGAGAGGAATTGTCCCCCGGTCTGAATGTGCTTGACCTTGTTTCTGGTGTTCACTATAATGGGGAGGAAGGTTTGTTGACGCTCACGAAGGAGAATGCTGCTCATGTTTCCAAAGAGGCCCGAATCGTATTCTGTATATTTGCTGTTCCGTTTTTGCTTTTCCCTGCTCTTTTCCATGGCGACGGTACTTTCCATCGTGTATCACCTGGAAGTGGTAAAGCTGGACGCCCTCCAGCTTGTGCTGGTGGGGACGGTCCTGGAGACGGCCTGCCTTGTGTTTGAGATCCCCACCGGCATAGTGGCGGATCTCTATAGCCGTCGGCGTTCCGTGCTGATCGGGGTGTTTCTGTACGGCGTCGGCTTTTTAATGGAAGGCGCTCTGCCCTGGTTTGGTACGGTGCTGCTGGCCCAGGTGGTTTGGGGCTGCGGGGATACCTTTATCACCGGAGCGTTAGAGGCCTGGATCGCCTCGGAAGAAGCCGGGAAGCCCATGGACAAGGTGTTCATGCGCGGCAGCCAGTTGGGACAGCTGGGCGGCATTGCCGGTGTCATACTGGGTACTTTGCTGGGTAACATCGACCTGCGGCTGCCCATCCTCCTGGCCGGCACACTGTGCCTGCTGTTTGGGGCGGCACTGCTCCGCATTATGCCGGAAACGAATTTTTCACCTGCACTGGAAGAACGGCATGGCCTGCTCCGGGATTTTACAAGCCTGTTTCAGCTGAATTTGAGCTTTGTAAAAAACGCGCCCGTCCTACTGGCGCTGCTGGCGATCACCCTGTGCGGCGGCCTTGCCAGCGAGGGATTTGACCGGCTTTCCACAGCCCACTTTTTGCAAGATACCGTCATGCCGGAGATTGGCCCGCTGAACAGTGTGACCTGGTTTGGCATCATCAGCCTGATCGGCAGCGGCCTTGGCGTGATCGCGTCCCAGCTGCTTATCAGCCGCATGGAGAAAAAGGGGACGATCCGCCGCACCGGCCTTGTAATGCTTGCCAGCTTTGGATATATCCTGTGCCTGGCTCTGTTTGCCGCCGGTCGGAACTTCTGGTTTATGCTCATTGTGTTTCTCCTGGCGGGGCTGACCCGCACCGTCAGAGAGCCTGTGCTGACTGCCTGGATGAATGACCATGTGGATGAAAAAATGCGGGCCACCGTCTTTTCGGCCAATGGGCAGATCGACGCCTTCGGTCAGATCATCGGCGGGCCGATCGTGGGACTGATCGCCCGGAAGGCTTCTGTTTCATGGGGGTTAGGCTGTACGGCCCTGCTGCTGTTGCCGGCGCTGTTTCTTGTGCCGGTGGCCTCAAAGGCGGGGAAAAAGAACGGTGGATAAAGAACATGAGCGGGGAGGTTTTCTGCCCCATCCCAAATAGATCAACGAAATTAGCACTCTCTGCGTGAGAGTGCTAATTGTTTACACCCAGTTCATGAAAAAACGGGGAAAGGGGGTATAATGACAGTAAAAAGAGGCCCGGGGCCAAGGCTCCGGGGAAAGGAAGTGCTTTTATGAACGCCAATCAATATACCCAGAAGTCGTTGGAGGCCCTCCAGAACGCCCAGCGTCTGGCCTTGGAGGAGGGGCAGCAGCAGATCGAGCAGCTCCACCTGTTTTCTGCCCTGCTGAACGCGGAAGGGGGCCTGGTGCCCCAGCTCCTTACCGCCATGGGGCTTACCCTGCCCTCCTTAGAGGCGGCGGTGAATCAGGAGCTGGGCAAGCTGCCCAAAGTGTCCGGTTCAGGCCGGGAGCCTGGGAAGGTCTATGTGTCTCAGGAGGTGGACAAGGCCCTGAACGCGGCCGAGAAGGCCGCCGGGAGCATGAAGGACGAGTATGTGTCGGTGGAGCATCTGCTGCTGGGACTGGCCGAGGTTCCTGACCGGACCCTGAGCGAGCTTTTCCGGGTCTACGGCGTCACCAAGGAGAAGATCCTCCAGGCCCTCTCGGGGGTGCGGGGGAGCCAGCGGGTCACCTCGGACAACCCGGAGGAGACCTATGACGCCCTGAAAAAGTACGGCTCCGACTTGGTGGAGCGGGCCCGGCAGAACAAGCTGGACCCGGTCATCGGCCGGGATGACGAGATTCGCAACGTCATCCGCATCCTGAGCCGCAAGTCCAAGAATAACCCGGT
>JAGBDQ010000065.1 GCA_017937415.1 Oscillospiraceae bacterium | reverse complement strand
CCAGAATCAGCTCTCCTCCAGTGTTCTGCAGGGATATTCGCCGGCCGAGATCTGCTTCCGCTACCAGTGGACCACAGAGGAATATCTGGCTCACCTGGAGGGCCTGCAGGATGCGCTGCTTTCCTACGAGGCCATCTGACAACGCCTGCCGGAGAAAGCCTTATCCCCCAAAGAAGAATCGCACCGACCAGGCCGCCACCAGGAAGGCGGCGGCATCGGCGCAGAGGGCGGCGGGCAGGGCGTGGCGGGTCTTTTTGATCCCCGCCGCCCCAAAGTAGACCGCGATGGTGTAGAAGGTGGTCTCGGTGCTCCCCAGCATCACCGCCGCCGTGCGGCCGATGGTCGAGTCGGGGCCGTAGGTGGCAATGAGCTCGCTGCCCACCCCCAGGGCGGCGTTGCCGCTCACCGGGCGGACCAGGAGAAGGCCGACGGTCTCGGGGGGCACTCCCACCTTCGTCAGGAGAGGCGCCAGAAGGGCCCCCAGGGCCTCCAAAAGCCCCGAGGCCCGGAGCATATACACCGCCGTGAGGAGCCCGATCATGGCGGGGACGATCCTCACCATGACCCCCAGCCCCTCCCCCGCCCCCTGGCAGAGGGCGCCGTACACATCCACCCGGCGGGTCATGGCGTAGAGGGCCACCGCGGCCATAATGAGGGGCACCAGCATTTGAAAAAACAGGGTCATTTCCTTCCCCTCCCCATCCGGCTCATAAGCTTTGCCGCCAGCACCCCCACCCCCAGAGCTGCCGCCGAGGTGAGCCACACGGCGGGCAGAATGTCGAAGGGGGTCTTACACCCCGCCCCCAGCCGCACAGCGGCCACCGTGGTAGGGATGAGCTGGATAGAGGCCGTGTTGCACACCACCAGCATACAAAGGCTGTCCGAGGCCACCCCAGGGCTTTTGGCCGCCATGCGCCGGGCGGCCCGGATACCCAGGGGGGTGGCGGCGTTCCCCAGGCCCAGCAGGTTGGCCGACACGTTGGCCGAAATGTCGTCCATGGTCTCCCTGTCCCGCCTGCAGTCCGGGTAGAGCCGGCAGAGTATGGGCCGCAGCAGCCGGGACAGCTTTTCCGCCAGCCCGGCCCGCTTCATCACCTCCATGACCCCCATCCACAGGCAGGTCACCCCCACCATGGTGAGGCAAAGCTCCACCCCGGCCGCCGCCCCCTCCATGCAGGCCGCCGCCACGGCGCTTCCGTTCCCCGCCCAGAGCCCGTAGAGCACCGAGGCACATACCATCCCGGTCCAGATCACCGACATTGCCATCTTGTCCACACCCCTTTTGTCCCACTGTATGCGGGTGTTTGCCGGGGTATGTCCCTTTCCCGCCGCCGGCACCTTACAGGCGGCAACCAGCCTTTTCCTAAATTTACAAATATTTCCCAATTTTTCTTGACATTTCCTGTAAATGTATTATAATGGAAACAGTAACAGCATTTGGAAAAAACGGAAAATGCTGAGAAAAGGAGAATTGGACATGAAATCCACCGGAATTGTCAGAAAAGTAGATGAATTGGGCCGTATCGTCCTTCCCATCGAGCTGCGCCGCACCTTGAACATCGACGAGCGCGACTCCCTGGAGATCTACGTAGATGGGAACTCTGTCATCCTGCGTAAGTACCAGCCCTCCTGCGTCTTCTGTGACGACGCTGCCGATGTGATCTCCTACAAGGGAAAAAACATCTGCCGCAAGTGCCTGGCTGAGTTGGAGAAGCTGTAAAACCCATCAAGCGCAGAAAAAAATCCGGAAGCGGTATCGCTTCCGGATTTTTTCTGCCCAAAAACTCTGCATGGCTCACTCCAGCCCCGCGTTATAGAGCTCGCTGCGGCTCAGGCCCAGCTCCTTGGCGGCCTGCCGCACGGCGTCTTTCCGGGAGAGGCCCTCCCCCATCAGTGCGCTCACCCGCTCCAGGCCGTCCTCTAAAGTGGCCTCCTCCTTTGTAGGGCAGGCCCCCTCCACCACCAGGACGTACTCCCCCCGGGGCTCCTTCTCCCGGTGGAGCTCCGCGGCTTCGGCCAGGGTGGTGCGGATCACCTCCTCATGGAGCTTGGTGAGCTCCCGGCACAGGGAGATCCGCCGGTCCGGGCCAAAGGTCTCCGCCAAATCTGAGAGGGTGTTCCGCAGTTTGTGGGGAGCCTCGTAAAAGATCATGGTCCGGGGCTCGTTTTTCAGCTCCTCCAACTGGGCGCGGCGGTTTTTCTTATTCCTGGGGAGGAAGCCCTCAAAGGTGAAACGGCCTGTGGGCAGCCCCGACACCGACAGAGCGGTGGTGAGGGCGCAGGGCCCGGGCAGGGCTACCACAGGCACGCCGTTTGCGGCGCACAGGGCCACCATGTCCTCCCCCGGGTCGGAGACCGCCGGGGTGCCCGCGTCGGTGACCAAGGCCACGTCCTCCCCGGCCTGGAGCCGCTCCAGCAGCTTCTCCCCCGCCTCATCGGTATTGTGGCGGTAGTAGCTCACCAACGGCTTTTTGAGGCCCAGATGACTCAACAGTTTGAGTGTCACCCGGGTGTCCTCGGCGGCGATCAGGTCCGCCGCGGCCAGGGTCTCGGCGCAGCGGCGGGAAATGTCCCCCAGGTTGCCGATGGGGGTGGGGACCAGGTACAGTGTTCCGGCCATAAAAAGGCCTCCTTTTCAACAGAAAGTAAGACCCGGCTTTCCACCCTTCACCGCCTCCACCAGCACGGCATAGGGGGGCTTGTCCGGGGAGTGGGCACAAAGTTTCAGCATCTTGGGCTCCAGCCCAGCTTCCCGTAGAGAGAGGAGCAGGTCGGTAAGACCCTCGGGGCGGTAGACCAGGGCAAATCGGCCCTTGGGCTCCAGCGCCCCGGCGGCGGCCCGGCAAAGCTGGGGAAGGGTACAGCCTCCCATTCTGCCCGGACCGCCCTCCGCCCCCGTTCCCGCAGGGTACCAGGGCGGGTTGGAGACCACCAGGTCGGCCCGGAGGGTAGGGCCAATCTCCCGTAAATCACAGGTCAGGATCTCCCCCGCCAGGCCGTTTTCTGCCAGATTTGCCCGGGCCAGGGAAGCGGCATGGGGATCCAATTCCACCCCGGTAAGGGTCAGGGAGGGCTCCCGCCGGGCGCAGAGAAGGAGCAGCAGCCCCGCACCGCACCCCAGGTCCAGCACCCGGCAGCCCGGCTTCAGGGTACAGAACTCCCCCAGCTCCAGGGAGTCCCGCCCCAGGGGAAAGCAGCCCTCGTCCCAGCGGTAGGTATAGCTCCCCAACTGCTCGGTATGCTCCAAATGGACCGCCCCCTTCCCTTTTTGCCCATTATACAGGAAAATTTGGAAAAAGGCAACGGAGGACAAAAGAGGACCCGGCGAAGGTTTCGCCAGGTCCTCCTTGGAGTATTCAGAACCGTTCAGGCCGCCCGGTCCAGCTGGGTCATGGACTGGTGGCGGATGGGCTTCCACTCCACCTTCTTCTGCATAATGGCGGTCAGAGTCAGGGGTAAGTAGGAGAGCATGAAAATGGGAAACAGAGGGAGGTAAACCACCTTCTGCCAGGTCTTGGCCCGGATGACCTTCCACTCGCTTGCCACGGTGAGGACCCCGAAGGCCAGCATACTGAAATAGAAGGAGGCGAAGGCTCCGCCCAGGAAGTGTACCGTCAGGAGAAGAGCCTGCTTCAGGGCGTAATCGGGCGCCATCAGAAGGCCGAAGATGGTGACCAACTGGAAGCTGCCGCCCAACAGGGTCAGCAGGTTGCCGGGGGCGATCAGCATAAAAATGTCGTAGCACTCCATGCCCCGGCGGCCGCCCTTCAGCGTTCCCTTGAGGAGGGACAGGCCGTGCTTGGCGCTGACCTGGCAGAAGCCCTTAGCCCAGCGCTTGCGCTGATCCCAGGACTGGCGGAAGGAGGTGGGCTGCTCATCGTAAATGATGGCCCCCTCACAGTAACCCACCTTCCGGCCCAGAGCGGCGCTCTCGGCGGAGAATTCCAGGTCCTCGGTGAGCAGATGGTAAGGCCAGCCGCCGCCATTGGCCTGGATCACTTGGGCGGAAATGAGGAACCCGGTGCCCGACACATGGCAGGTCAGGCCCAGCGCGTCCCGGGCGGCGTTGACAAAGCGGGCCTCACGGAGGAACCAGATGGAGTTTGCCGCCGACACCCAGTTCTGCCCAAAATTTTTGGAGTTGCGGTAGCCGGTCACGGCCACATACTCTCCGGTGTCAAAGGTCTTGTTCATCTCACTGACAAAGTTGGGATCCACAATGTTATCGGCGTCAAAAATGAAGTAACCGCTGTAGCACTCCCCATACC
The DNA here is from genome assembly GCA_017937415.1 of Oscillospiraceae bacterium. Lineage (GTDB taxonomy): Bacteria > Bacillota > Clostridia > Oscillospirales > Oscillospiraceae > Vermiculatibacterium. Next base: position 1,340 of record JAGBDQ010000065.1, on the reverse strand, counting down.
CATCGGCCTCCAGCTGCTTGAGCAGGTAATCCAGGGCGTAGCCCTTACCCACCTCTACCCGGTTGAACCTGCGGTAGACCGTGGCCCCGGCGGCCTGGGCCACCTGGGCGGTATGGTCGGTACAGTTATCGGCCACCACATAGATGTCCAGCAGGTCGGAGGGATAATTCTGCTTTTTCAGGCTGTCAATGAGCTCTCCGATCACCGTCTCCTCGTTCCGGGCCGAGATCAATACGGCATAGCGGTGCAGGGCCGCTTGACGGGCCCTGCGCGCTCTCCCGCGGGAGAGCAGGCCAACCACCAGATAGACCACCTGATAACAATATAAAAGCCCGATGAGCAGGCCAAGGATCTGATTGAAGTTTTCCATCAGAGCCAGGATCTTCATGTTCGGGATCCTCCCCTCTTTTTTCGTTTTGCCGTCCCTGATAATACCACATTCCGTTTTTTTTGCAAGGCTTTTATCGCTAACTTAAGGAAGTGTTAAGGAAATCTTATGCGGGCCTACAGTTTCTTTTTGCCGCAGGAAAAATTTGGCTCTGCAAGGGCCATTTCCCCTTACAGAGCCAAGTGTTTTTCCACAATATGGGAAAAGCTTTGAAAGGCGCTGGGAAGGGCATATCCCCTCTGCAGCTCCAACCATCCGGCCCACGCCCAGCCTGCCGGCAGGTCCTCCCTTTCTGTCTCCACCATATAGGCGGTCATGCGCCACTCGATATGGGTAAAGATGTGCTTTCCGGTACACCCGAAGGAGACCTCCCCTGCCACCGGGCAGGGCCAGGGGGCGGGCTCGTTGGGATACTCCCACAGCCCGGCCAAAAGCCCTTTGTCAGGTCGTTTCCGGATGGCCACCTTCCCCTCCCGGAAGATCAGATACACAGTCCGCTCCTCCACCCGCCGAGCCTTTTTGAGCGGCTTCACCGGAAACTCCAGCTCTGTCCCGGTGCGATGGGCAGCGCAAAGATCCGCCGCCGGGCATTTTTCACAGAGGGGCGCGCCGTTGGGAAGGCAGACCGTGGCGCCCAGCTCCATAAGGGCTTGGTTAAAATCCCCGGGACAGTTCAGGGGCATGACCTCCTTCAAAGCCCCGGTCACCGTCCGCCTGGTCTCGGGCCTGGTCACGTCGGAAGGGTCGGCAGTGATCCGGCTCACCACCCGAAGGACATTGCCGTCCACCGCGGGCGCTGGAAGGCCGAAGGCGATGGAGGAGATGGCCCCGGCGGTATAGTCCCCCACCCCGGGAAGGGCCCGGATGGCCTCATAGTCCGGGGGAAAAACTCCTCCGTAATCCGACACGATGACCTTGGCCGCCTTCTGGAGGTTCCGGGCCCGGCTGTAAT
>JAGBDQ010000064.1 GCA_017937415.1 Oscillospiraceae bacterium | reverse complement strand
CCTGGCAGCTTCTCTGGGTGGTGCTCTCCGCTCTGGGTGTGGGCTATGTGTCCCTGCGCATGGCGGTGGGTCCCTACGAGCCCGAGCTGGCCCAGGGCTACTATGAGACCCCCCTTCTTCTGATCCTCAATCTGGCGCCGGTGGTTGCCCTGGCCCTCCTTTTTTATGCCCTTTTCCGCAGCGCCCACCGCAGCTTCCTCCTCACCGCCCTCATCACCCTGGGCTTTTCGGCGGGGAACTATTTCAAGCTCTATTTCCGGGACGACCCTCTCATGCTGGCTGACCTCTTTCTCCTGAAGGAGGCGGGGAACATGACGGGGAACTACAGCCTTTTCCTCAGCGGCATCCTGAAGGGCGCCCTTCTGGCGGTAGTCCTGGGCTTCCTCTTTCTGCGGCTTTTTGTCCGGGGCCGTCCGCCCAAAAGGACCCGGCTGCGACAGGTATTGACCCTCACCGCCCTGACCCTTCTTCTCCTCCTGGTCCACCCCATTCTGGACGAGGAGCTGTATAACGGTAAGGCCGCCAACTACGCCCACCTGGAGAGTCAGTGGGCGGCCACCCAGCAGTACATTGCCCACGGCTTTGTCTACCCCTTCCTTCACAGCGCCGTGGAGGCGGTGGACCTGCCCCCTATGGACTACGACCGGGAGGAGACCCAGGCCCTCCTGGACCGGTATGAGGATGCCGACATCCCGGAGGAGGAGAAGGTCAATTTCATCGGCATCATGCTGGAGGCCTACAACGATTTCACCCGGCTGGGCATCCAGGGCATCGATCCGGCGGTCTACCAGGTCTGGCACGATCTGGAGGCCGAGGGAGTCTCGGGGGACCTGATCACCAACATTTTCGCCGGGGGCACGGTGGACACCGAGCGGTGCTTCCTCACCGGCTTTTCCAACCTGAAGAACTTTCGGGGGGAAACCAACGCCTACCCCTGGTACTTCCGGAGCCAGGGCTATACCGTGGAGGGGATGCACCCCTGTTTCCAGTGGTTCTACAACCGTTCCAACATCAACCGGCATCTGGGCTTTGAGAATTATTATTTCGTGGAAAATTATTTTGGAGAGTTTACCGGCGGGACCGTGGCCTACGACTACCTCTTTTTCCAGCATCTCCTCCATACCTACCAGACCCGGGTAGCCCAGGGGGATCCCTACTTCACCTTCTCTGTGACCTACCAGGGCCACGGCCCTTACAGCGGGGAGCGCTTTGACTGGGGGGAGCGGGGAAGCTTCTACACCAACGACGGCTCCCTTACCGAAAATCAGGAGGCCATTCTCCACAATTACCTGGGCTCCATCACCAGCACCAACCAGCAGTTAAAAATGCTTACCGACGCCCTCCGGGAGGACCCGGAGCCCGTGGTGCTGGTGCTCTTCGGGGACCACAACCCCTGGATGGGGGACGGAAATTCGGTCTTTGAAGCCCTGGGCGTCAACTTTGACATGGACACCAAGGAGGGCTTTACCAACTACTACGGTACCCGGTATCTCATCTGGGCCAACGAGGCGGCCAAAAAGGTCCTGGGCAAAGAGTTCCGGGGGGAAGGCCCCGCCATCAGCCCCGGCTTCCTGATGAACGAGGTCTTCCGCCAGTGCGGCTGGACCGGCCCCGCCTACCTTCAGGCCACCAACGCCGTCATGGACAAGGTGAGCGTGGTGAACGTGCCCACCGGGCTCTATGTGGAGGACGGGGAACTCACCGACAGTCTCTCCCCCGAGGGAGAAGCCCTGATCCGGGACTACCGGGCCCTTCAGTATTACAGCCGGGGCCACTTCCGCTACGGGAACGCCGAGTGATCCCTTTTAAGGCCATAGCGAACGGTCCTTGCGGGCATTGCCTGAAGAAACAAAGAAACCGTGCAGGGGCGGATAGCATCCGCCTCTGCACGGTTTTTCTACGG
>JAGBDQ010000063.1 GCA_017937415.1 Oscillospiraceae bacterium | reverse complement strand
GGAAGGATGTCCTCGTCCTTGATGCCCGGCTTCACCTCCCGCATGTACTTGGGCAGCATGATGTGGCCGCCCATAATGCCGTCCAGGCCGCCGTCGATGAGGGTCTTGTACACCTTGCCGTAGGTGGCCATCCACTCCTCTTTGGTGAACTCGTTGACGTTGTTGGAGATGTGGGCATCCCGGAAATCCTGGCCGTTGCCCGGGAAGTGCTTGTCCACGCTGGCGAAGCCGGGAACGGCGTGGACGCCGTCCATATAGGCCTTGCTCATCTCGGCCACCCGGTCCACGTCGCTGCCGAAGGCCCGGGTCACGATCTCGGTGTTCTCCCAGTTATAATGGATGTCGCACACGGGGGCGAAAGCCATGTTGTTGCCCATGGGAGCGGCCTCCTCGTTGGCCAGTTTGCCCATGTCAAAGGCGAACTGAGGCTTGCCCGTGGCGCCGATCTTAATGCCGCTGGCGATGTAGGTGCCGTCGGCGCCCGAGCCGTTGCCTCCCGCCTCGGTGTTGCAGGCCACGAAGAGGGGGAGCCTGCTCCCGGTCTGGAGCACCCGCACCTGCTTCTGGACCTGGGCGGCGGGGATGCCGTTATACCGGTAACCGCCGATGTGGTACTTCTGCACCAGTTCCAGCAGCTCCTCGTCCGAGGATTTGCCCCCGTGGGCAAAGAAGAGCTGGCCCACCTTCTCCTCCACGCTCATGCCCGCAATGGTGTCCTTGACCCACTGGATGTCCTCGTCACTGAGGAAATAGGGCTTGGCTTTCAGATCTACCATATTCCTGACCTCCATTTCATAGTTTTAGAACTCCATTTTGAAACGATATTGTTATTATAGTGACTTTTGCTTTTTATGAACAGGGCAAACCTTGCTTTTTTCATTGTATTTCTTGCGGGATTTTGGTCAAAATCCACCAAACGCCCCCGAAATATGATTGATTCTGCTTGTAACTTGCGCTATAATGGACGGTGCAGTACACCACAAGAAATACAATCTATTTCGTGATTCGAAAGGACGGATGAATATGCGGACCGAAACACTTCTGTCGGCGGCCCTATTCACCAGGGAGAACGACCCTTCCTTCTCCGGGGCGGTGGATACCGCAAGCTGGGAGCGGGTCGCCCTCCCCCACACCTGGAACGCCCTGGACGGCCAGGACGGCGGCAGTGACTACTACCGGGGCAAGTGCTGGTATAAGATCGCCCTGCCCGCCCCCACACCCGGCAAGAAGCAGTACATTCAACTGGAGGGCGCCAACCATGTGGCCCAGGTCTGGTGCAACGGGGAATATTTGGGGGAGCACCGGGGGGGCTTCGGTACCTTCCGCTTTGAGCTGACCTCTCATCTGAAGCCTACGGGCAACGAGCTGACGGTCAGCGTGGACAACGGGGAGGGGACCCATGTCTACCCCCAGACCGCCGACTTCACCTTCTTCGGCGGGCTTTACCGGGACGTGACTCTGGTGGAGGTGGACAAAGCCCACTTCGACCTGATGAAGGACGGCACCAAGGGGGTCTTTGTCATGCCCCGGCCTGACGGGGACAAGGCTCACCTGCGCCTGGACGCTTTCCCGGTGAACGCCGCCGGGGCCAAGGTCCTCTTCACCGTGCTGGACGCCCAGGAGGACATGGTCCTCTCGGGCGAGACCGAGGCCCGGGAGCACACCACCCTTACCCTGACCTGGGATCACCCCCATCTGTGGCAGGGGGTGAAGGACCCCTACCTCTACACCGCCGTCTTTACTCTCATGCGGCAAGGGAAGAAGGTGGACGAGGTGGCGGTGCCCTTTGGCGTCCGGGAATACCGGGTGGACCCCAATGAGGGCTTCCTCCTCAACGGCAAGAGCCATCCCCTCCGGGGAGTCTGCCGCCACCAGGACCGGCTGAACATGGGCTGGGCCATCGGGGAGGCCGAGCACGAGGAGGACATCAAACTCATCCGGGAGGTGGGGGCCAATACCATCCGCCTGGCCCACTATCAGCAGGCGGGGTATTTCTACGACCTGTGCGACCGGACCGGTCTGGTGATCTGGGCCGAGATCCCCTTTATCAGCGTCTTTGACCCCGCACCTGAGGCCCGGGAGAACACCCTCTCCCAGATGCGGGAACTTATCGCCCAGAACTACAACCACCCTTCCATCTGCTTCTGGGGCATTTCCAACGAGATCACCATCGGCGGGGACTCACCCAAACTTCAGGACAACCTGCGGGCCGTGAACGAGCTGGCCCATGAGCTTGACCCCACCCGCCTTACCACCATGGCGCAAGTGACCATGGTGCCCATGGACTCCCCCCACAACCAGATCACCGACGTGCTGGCCTACAACCATTATTTCGGCTGGTATATGGGCTCGGTGGACCAGAACGGCCCCTGGATGGACCGGTTCCATGCCCTCAACCCCCACCGGCCTCTGGGCATTTCCGAGTACGGCGCCGAGTGCGTAGAAGGTTGGCACTCGGCCACGCCCAGGGTGCGGGACTACACCGAGGAGTACCAGGCCTGCTACCACGAGGAGATGCTGAAGGTCTTTGCCCAGCGGCCCTACCTGTGGGGCACCTTCCTGTGGAACATGTTCGACTTTGCCGCCGACGCCCGGGACGAGGGGGGCTGCAAGGGCCGGAACAACAAGGGCGTGGTGAGCTACGACCGCAGGACCAAAAAGGACGCCTTCTACATCTACAAGGCCTGTTGGAGTGATGAGCCCTTTGTTCACCTCTGCGGCCGCCGTTTTGTGGACCGGGCACCGGGACAGCGGGACGTGAAGGTCTACTCCAACCAGAAGGAGGTCACTCTCACCCTCAACGGAGAGACTGTGGGTACAGTTTCCGGGAAACACGTATTTCTCTTCCCCGACCTGCCTCTCAAGGAGGGGGAGAACACCCTGACCGTCACCGCCCCCGGTGAGCTCAGCGACACCATCACCCTCCGGGGGGTGGCAGAGCCCAACCCGGATTACGTGCTCCCCGGCAGTGAGGAGGACGAGGGCATGAGCGAGGGGGTCCAGAACTGGTTTGAGGACATCGCTGTAGACTCCACCGAGATCCGGGTCCGGGAGGGGTACTACTCCATCAAGGATCCTCTGGCGGCCCTGCTCCAGAACCCCGAGACCGCCGCGGTGGTCCAGAAGACCATGGAGGCCGCCCTGCCCAAGTCCATGCTCATCATGGCCAAAGGGATGCTGAAGCCCTCCAAGGGCGGGAAGAAAAACGGCATGGCCGACATGGCCATGGGGATGCCCTTAGAGGCCCTGCTGGGCTTCGCCGGAGGCCGGGTGCCCGCCAACTTTGGGGCCACCATCAACGAACAGCTCAACAAAATCAAGAAGGGGTGAGCCTATGTCCAAGCTCAGCGAGTTCCAGAAGAAACAGGACTTTCTGGTCTGCGTGGATTCCGATGGCTGCGCCATGGACACCATGACCAGCAAGCACGAGACCGCCTTCTGTCCCCGGCTCATCGACGTCTACGACCTCCATGAGGTGGACAAGGACGGGCTCATCACGAAAGAGTGGATGCGGCTGAACCTCTATTCCGCCACCCGGGGCGTCAACCGCTTCAAGGGGCTGGCCCACACCCTCATCTTCCTCCATGAGCATGGGGTGGAGGTCCCCGGCCGGGAGGAGGTGGTGGCCTGGGTCAACGGGGCCAAGGTGCTGTCCAACGACGCGCTGAGGGAAGCCATCGCCAACGGAGGCGGGGCGCCCCTGGAGAAAGCCCTGGAGTGGAGTTTGGCGGTGAACGCCACAGTGGCCAAGATGAGCGAGGCCGGCAACTCCCACCCCTTCCCCGGCTGCAAGGAGGCTCTGGAGCACCTGCGGCCCCACTGCGACACCGCCGTGGTTTCGGCGGCCAACAGCGAGGCGGTGGAGGAGGAGTGGCGGTGCTGCGGCATCGCAAAAAGCATGGACCTGCTCATGGGCCAGGACGCGGGAAGCAAGGCCTTCTGCCTCAAGGAGCTGGTGAAAAAGGGCTACGGGAAGGACCACATCCTCATGTGCGGGGACGCCCTGGGGGACCTGGACGCCGCCAGGCAGGCGGGAGTCCTCTTCTACCCCATCTTGGTGGGGAAAGAGGCCGAGAGCTGGAAGCGGCTGACCGAGGAGGCCTTCCCCCGGTTCCTGGAAGGGACCTACGCCGGGGAGTATGAGGAGAGGCTGATCGGGGAGCAGAAGAAGATTCTGGCGTAAATTACGCAAGGCAAAGATAGAGGGAACAGTCCAATATGCTTTTGAACTGTTTCACGTGAAACAGAATGCAACAAACCCCTGGGAGGCATAGTCTCTCAGGGGTTTGACATTTTGGAGAGCAGTAAAACTGAAAGGGATAGGGAACGTCATTCTTCCTTCGGACGAACGACCGTTCCCGGGCGTTTCGCTGCGCGCGGCGCCGCCGTTGGCGGCACCTCCTTGCGAAGCGCCCTATATCCAAATTTTCCCGTTCTCGTCGGCCTTGATGCCAAGGGGGACGAAGAGGTCCACGGCGCAGAGCATGGCAGGGAGGCCTGTCCAGCAGAGGGCCAGGTAGAAAAGCCCCAAAAGCCAGCGGCGTTCGTAGAAGCGGTGGCCGCCGCACCAGCCCAGGCAAATGTTGAGGATCAGGTAGATCTTCTTGCTCACATAGTGCTTAGTGCGGTTTTCCTTCCACTCGTAGTAGCGGTTGATGGTGCGGACGATGATGCCCTGCTTCTCTTCAATGCCGTGCTCCTCCCTGAGGCGGTGGAGCTCGTCCTCGGCTTGGGCCAGGGCGGAGAAGTCCACATAGTTCTCGTCCCGGTTTTTCATATACTGCCGGTCGGTGACCGGGCGGCGGTCCTCCCCCTCGGGGGTGAGAACGGTGAACTCCTCTTCGGCGGGAGCGGTCTCCTCCATGGGCTGGGCGGAGGAGGTGTTTTCAGGCTCCTGCGCCGGGGTTGGATTGTTTTTGTTTTTCTTCTTGCTCATGGAGGTTTCTCCTTTCGATTTCGGGGGTAATGTCCTTTTATAAAAGCAGGGGCGGCCAGAGGGCCGCCCCTGCTTATTTACTGCTATGCGCTTTGAGTCAGAGGTTTCTTACTTGGCGGCAGTGGCCTGACGCTTGATGTCGGCGATGGCGATCTGGACCTCTTCCATCTTCTCCTTGGTGAGAGGATAGAACTTCATGGCCACGATGTTGAAGCACCAGCCGATGAGGGGAGCCACGATGAAGCAGATCAGGGTGACCCGGAAGATGTCATCGGAATAGGCAGTGGTGTAGTCAGGCAGCTGATCCTTGAAGCCGATGGCGGCAAAGAGCAGGGCCACGAAGGTGGTAGCCAGGGAGGAGATCATCTTGTCGATGAAGGAGAACAGGGTGCCCATGAGGCCGGGGACATACTTGCCGGAGCGATACACCTCGTAGTCGGCACAGTCGGCGCTCATGGTGATGCCCAGGTCGCCGCCCACGCCCACGCAGGAGTTCCACAGGAGCCACAGGGCCAGGAAGGCGATGGTGAACAGGTTCCAGTTGCCGGTGGCCACGCCCAGCTGAGTGGGATCGCCGAAGATGAGCAGGCAGCCCATGAGGATGGCCGCGATCATGCCGCCGTAGGTGGAGGTCAGGAGGGCGGTCTTCAGGCCCATCTTACGGGCTACGAACTGGTACAGGGCCAGGGAGACCAGAATGGTGGGGATGGTCATCATGGCCGAGATGGCGGACTGATGCTTCAGGTTGCCGCAGATAACGGCGAAGAGCATCATCATAACGGTGGTGTTGCCCTTCATGGAGTTGGCCACCTTGTCGGTACAGGTGGCAACGATCATCATCTGGATGGCCCGGTTGTTCTTCATGACATCCCAGTAATCCTTGAAGCCCAGCTTCTGGGCCACGCCGGTACCGAAGTACTTGGGGTTGTCCTTACGGGAGATGCCGATACAGGCCAGGATGGCCATGACAGCGGAGGCGATGACCACGATGAACCACTGCTCACGGTAGAATGCCACGTTGGCGTAAGCGGAGGTGCCGTCAGCGCCGGTGTACTTGGGGACCAGATAGTTGACGGTGATCATGGGCCAGGTCATGCCCAGCAGAGCGTTGAACACGGTGTTGAACATGGAGAACACGGGGCGCTGCTCGGGATCGTTGGTCATACAGGTCTGGGCCGACTTGGTGACACAGCACTGGAAGGTATAACCAATGATGTAGAGCATGTAGAGAATGATGTAGGCGGGGAACCGGACAGCCTTGGGGATCACAGGAACGACCCAGAAGATCAGGCCAGAGAAAACGGCCAGGATGATGTTGCCCAGGATCAGGAAGGGACGGTTCTTACCGAACTTGGTCTGGGTCTTGTCGATGAGGACGCCGATGAAAGGATCGGTGACGCCGTCCCACATACGGAGCAGGGTGGTGATGGAGCCGGCCAGAACTACGGTGATACCGACGAAGCCGGTCAGGAAGTAGCTGATGGCCATGAAGGAGAACAGGTAGATGTTTGTGGAAGTGTTGTTCAGAGCGTAAAGCCCGATCTCCCACGTTTTGGCGCGGTGGATACCAGTTTTTGGATCATCTAACGGTTTTTTAGCCATGATCTTTGGTCCCCTCTCTGTAAATTAGTCTCCTCCACCACAGGAGGAGCGTTGCAAGGATATTTTAACAGATTGTGAACAGATAGTCCCTTGCGATTCTTGCGTTTCATATTGTAAATCTTGCGAAGTGCACAAGTCAAGGGGGAATTTCTGGAGTCCTTTTTGTACAATTTTATTCCTTGACAGGAAATATTACGCTTTTCCCCGGGGGCCTGATTTAAGGGGACCACTTTGAGGCCAAAGTGGCCCCCAGGGGTACCGTAGGTGCCCGGACCGGTCGTTGGCGTAAGCCAATGACGGTCCCCCCCTATGCCTTTCAGGTCTTACTTAACGCGGCAGTAAACGCTTCGCGTTTGCTGCCCTCCCTGTGCGATCTCCGCGCTAAGCACTTCGACGCACAGGTGCATACTCTGGGGTGTTACACCCCAGAGTATGCTGCGAAACCAGCGTCAATCGGCAGGACCACGCCGGTGATGGCGGAGGCGGCCTTGTCATCGCAGAGGAAGAACACGGCGCCCAGCAGCTCCTCGCTGTCCACGAAGCGGCCCATGGGGGTGCCCGCCAAAATCTTGCCGGAACGGGCGGTGGGGGTGCCGTCGGGGTTGAAGAGCAGGGCCCGGTTCTGGTTGGACACCAGGAAACCGGGGGCGATGGCGTTGCAGCGGATGCCGGTGCCGGCAAAGTGGGTGGCCAGCCACTGGGTGAAGTTGGAGATGGCGGCCTTGGCGCCCGAGTAGGCGGGGATCTTGGTCAGGGGGATGTAGGCGTTCATGGAGGAGATGTTCAGGATGGTGCCCTTCTTGCGCTCCACCATGTCCTTGGCGAAGGCCTGGGTGGGCAGGAGGGTGCCCTGGAAGTTGAGACGGAAGACGAAGTCCACGCCGGAAGCCTCCAGGTCAAAGAAGGTCTTCTGGCCCTCCTTGGCCTCGTGCTGATACTCGTTGTCGGTGGTGGCGCGGGGGTTGTTGCCGCCGGCGCCGTTGATGAGGATGTCGCAGGGGCCCAGATCCTTCAGGACCTGCTGGTGGACCTCCTCCAGAGCCTCGGGCTCCAGGACGTTGGCCTTGTAGCCGATGCAGGTATAGCCCTCGGCCTTGCACTCATCGGCCAGCTTCTTCACGGCCTCCTCATTCAGGTCCAGGGCGGCCACCTTGGCGCCGGCCTGAGCCATGGCGCGGGCCATGTCGCCGCAGAGGACGCCGC
>JAGBDQ010000062.1 GCA_017937415.1 Oscillospiraceae bacterium | reverse complement strand
GTGGAGACTTTGGTCAATCAAGCCCTTCAGCTCTCCGGGGCTGAGGAGGAAAAGAAGCGGGGGAGGACCCGGAAACGGTGGCAGACCCTGTGGGTGAGGAGCTTAGTAGTCTCCCTTTTGGAGGGCGGATTCCTCATCTGGCAGGGAGAGACCTGGGAGAGCCTGGGCAGCTCGGTATTTCTGGTGCAGCTTCTCTGTCTGATTTTTGGGCTGTGGGTCTGTTTCTTTATCAAGGAGACCCTGCCCGCCTACTATGACGAGAACAGGATCGACTACTATACCGACGGGTTTTTCCGGCTCCATGTGGCCGGGCTCCGGCTCAACAACAGCAACTGGCCCCATATCGTCAAGATTCTGCGGACCTGGACGGTGGGGATGCCGGTACTGTTCCCGGTGGTTTACTGGCTGCTGCGGCCCTGGTGGCACCAAAGCCTGGCCCTGAGCCTGGGGGTAACTCTGGCGGCTTGCCTGGGGCTTTTCGTTCCGGTGATCACAGCGGGGAAAAAGTACGAATGAAAGGCATGGAAAGGGAAGAGGAGAGAGACCTTTGCGGGTCTCCCTCCTCTTTTTGAATCGTTTTTCATTTAACAAGAAATTTTTGCGGGAAAGACTGGACTTTTTCCCACCAATGCACTATTATATATGTGTTGTAGTATGTCCAAGGAATACCACGAGACAAGCGAGAAAGTGAAATTGAGGTGAGGCTATGAGCAACAAGTTCTTTGGCGGGGTCCATCCCGCCGAGCACAAAGACCTGACCGAGCATAAGGCCACCGTACCCTTGGCGGAGGCTCCTGCTCAGGTGGTCATCCCCATGGTCATGCATGTGGGAGCTCCCTGCAAGCCTGTGGTGGTTGTGGGAGATCAGGTGAAGGTGGGCCAGCTCATCGGTGAGACCACCGGCCTGGGCGCTCCCATCCACGCCAGTGTGTCAGGCACCGTGAAGGCTGTGGAGCCCAGGCTCTGCGGTTACGGAAACGTGATGTCGGTAGTCATCGACAACGATTTCAAGGACACGGAGGACGAGTCCATCAAGACCCGGGACAACGTGGGCGGTCTCAGCGGCGCTGAGATCATTGAGATCGTGAAGAACGCCGGTATCGTCGGCATGGGCGGCGCCGGCTTCCCCACCCATGTAAAGCTCTCGGGCGCGGTGGGCAAGGTGGACACACTGATCCTGAACGGCGCCGAGTGTGAGCCCTATATCACCGCGGACCACCGGCTCATGCTGGAGCGGGGAGAAGCTGTGGTGGGCGGCGCCCGGCTGCTGGCCAAGGCGGTGGGCCTTCAGGAGGCCATTATCGCCGTGGAGGAGAACAAGCCTGACGCCATTGAGAACCTGAAGAAGGTGGCAGGGGCTGAGGGCGGCGTCCGGGTGGAGGGCCTGAAGGTCCGCTATCCCCAGGGCGCTGAAAAGCAGCTCATTCAGCGGCTCACCGGCCGGCAGGTGCCCCCCGGCAAGCTGCCCGCCGATGTGAAGTGCCTGGTGTGCAACGTGGCTACCGCCGCCGCAGTCTACGACGCGGTGACCCAGGGCAGGCCCCTGACCAAGCGCAGCCTGACCCTGACCGGCGGCGCCCTCAGCGAGCCCATGAATGTGGAGGCTCCCGTGGGTACTCCCCTGAGCCATCTGATCAAACTGGCGGGGGGCTTCAAGGCCGATCCCGACCGGGTGCTCTTCGGCGGCCCCATGATGGGAACTGCGGCCTATGATCTGGATATGCCCATGCTGAAAAACACCAACTGCGTGCTTTCCATGACCAAGGACGAGGTGGCGGCTGTCGATCCGGCCCAGACCTGCATCCGTTGCGGAAAGTGTGTGGAGGTCTGTCCCATGAAGCTGACCCCGCTCTTTATGCGGGCCAATGCCAACAAGAACAACTGGGATGCGCTGGAGGAGCTCCATGTGATGGACTGCATTGAGTGTGGCTGCTGCAGCTATATCTGCCCCGCCCGGATCCCCCTGGTCCAGACCTTCCGCATGGCCAAGACCGAGCTGAGAAAGCAAGCGGCGGCAAAGAAAGCAAAGGAGGGTGGAAAGGCATGAACGAGTATAAGGATCTGAAGCTTACCGTGGCGTCTTCCCCCCATGTGAATTCTCCGGTAAACACCCGCCAGCTGATGCTGGATGTGCTCATCGCCCTGGTGCCCGCCATGGTCATGGGCGTCTACTTCTTCGGCCCCCGGGCCTTGGTGCTCACCCTGACCTCTGTGGCGGGCTGCGAGGTGTTTGAGTGGGGATACCGCTTCCTGATGAAAAAGCCCCAGACCGGCGGCGACCTGACCGCCGCCGTTACCGGTGTGCTGATCGCATTTGTCTGTCCTGTGGCGCTGCCTTACTGGACCATTCTCATCGGCGACTTTTTTGCCATGGTGGCGGTCAAGCAGCTCTTTGGCGGCCTGGGCAAGAACTTCCTGAACCCCGCGTTGGCCGGCCGGGCTTTCCTGATGCTCTCCTTTGTCAGCTATATGAGCAAGTGGGTGAAGCCGGGCACCTCCAACTGGTGGGGCATTACCAACAGCGTCGGCGCGGTAGACGCGGTCACCGCCGCCACCCCTCTGGTTACCCTCAAGACCGGCGCCCTCCCCGTGTCCGACTTCAACGGGCTCATTGACCTGCTGGTGGGCAATGTGGGCGGCTGTATCGGTGAGGTGTCTGCCATTGCCCTTCTGCTGGGCGGTGTGTACCTGATCCTCCGGGGTGTCATCCACATTCGGATCCCCCTGGCCTATCTGGGCACGGTGGCCATTCTGTGCCTCATCTTCCCTAAGGGGAATGATCCCGTTCTGTGGGCCCTGTGCCAGCTCTTCAGCGGCGGATTGATGCTGGGCGCCTTCTTCATGGCCACCGACTATGTGACCAGTCCCTGCACCCCTGCGGGTGAGTGGATTTTTGGCGTGGGCTGCGGTCTGATCACCGTGTTTATCCGCTACTTTGGCGGCTACCCCGAGGGGGTCAGTTACGCAATTTTGCTGATGAACATCTGCGTGCCCATCATTGAGAAGTTCACCAAGCCCGGACGCTTTGGCGTGAGCCGGGAGGACAGGAAGGCGGCTAAGGCTGCCGCGAAGGGGGGCGACAAGGCATGAGCGAGAAGAATGTGAAGACCGAGAAGGTCAAAAAGGATCTGAAGAACGGCTCCGGCCTTGGTCAGCTCACCGTGACACTGTGTGCCATCAGCGCCATCTGCGCGCTGCTGCTGGGTTTGACCAACATGGTCACTGCTCCGATCATTGTCCAGAACCAGGAGAAGAAAAAGACCGAGGCCATAACGGCCAACGTCATGCCCGGCTATACCGGCGTGCTGAGCCAGGTAAACTATGTGGGCAGCGATGCGACGATCCTGTCTGTTCTCAAGGGCGATGATAACAGCTTCGTGGTGGAGGTCGCGCCCAAAGGAAGCTTCAGCGGCAATCTGACTTTGATGGTGGGCATTGATCCCAACCGGGCGATCACCGGCGTTTATGCGGTTTCTTCCGGTGAAACGGCGGGCAAGGGTTCTCTTGCGCTGGAGACCGATTACCTCCAGGCCCAGTACACCGGGAAAAGCGGTCCTCTGTCTCTGGGCGGGGAAGTGGAAGCGGTCAGCGGCGCTACCATCACTTCGGTGGCCGTCTGCAATGCGGTGAACTCGGCTTTTGAAGCCATCAACAACACCGCTGACGGCCCCTATGATCCCAACCTGACGCCCAGTGTGCCCGATGAGCCCAATGTGAGTGAGAATATCCGCTCCATGGCTCAGGAAGGCAGCGGTTATGTGGCGGTGGTGGACTGCGGCGGCGACAGCTTCAGCAAGACTCTGGTCCTGCGGGTGACCCTCGACGCCAACAAGGCCGTTTCCGGCATTGAGGTGGTGGAGAGCGGCGAGACCCCGGAACTTGGCGGTAAGGTTCTGGAGGCGGAGAACCTCCAGAAGTATGTGGGCCAGTCCGGGACTGCTGAGGTGGACGGTATCAGCGGCGCCAGCTTTACCTCCAACGCTGTCAATACGGGAGTCAACGCGGTCTTGAAGGCGGCTGACTACCCCGACGAGTGGCCTCAGGGATCCGCGGATGTGGCCCAACCCTCTCAGCCTGAGGGCGATGAGGACGGCGGGATCGCGGTGGAGCAGGACGGCGACGGCTATGTGGTCACCGTGGACTGCGGCCCTGACAGCTTCAGCAAGACCCTGGTCCTGCGTGTCAGCATCGACGCCAACAAGGCGGTTTCCGGTATCGAGGTAGTGGAGAGCGGTGAGACCCCGGAGCTTGGCGGTAAGGTTTTGGAGGCGGAGAACCTCCAGAAGTATGTGGGCCAGTCCGGGACTGCTGAGGTGGACGGCATCGCCGGTGCCACCTATACCTCCAACGCTGTCAACGCGGGCGTCAACGCCGCGCTGAAGGCTGTGGAATAAGGAGGGAAAGGAAATGGATTTTAAGAAACAGTTCAAAGAGGGCCTGATCACTCAGAACCCCGTTACCGTTCAGCTCCTTGGTATGTGCTCCACCATGGCCATCACCATCAGCCTGTTTAACGGCATCGGCATGGGCCTCAGTGTTCTGGTGATCCTCACCCTGTCCAACATCTTTATTTCCGCGTTGCGGAACATCATTCCCAACAAGATCCGGATCGCCTGTTTCATTGTGGTCATCGCCACCTTCGTCACCATCGTGGATCTGTGCCTCCAGGCGTTTCTGCCTGACCTGTCCGAAAATCTGGGTGTGTTCCTGCCCCTGATCGTGGTGAACTGCATCATCCTGGCCCGGGCTGAGTCTTTCTGTTACAAGAACAACGTGGCCGCCTCAGCGGTGGACGGCATCTGCCAGGGTCTGGGCTACACCCTGATCCTGGTCATCATGTGCGTCATCCGTGAGTTCCTGGGCAAGGGTGCTTTCGGCGGCGGCATTCTCAACGGCGGAAAGGGCATTCAGATCTTCCCGGCCCACTTTGCCATCAGCGGTATGGCCCAGCCTGTGGGCGGCTTCCTCACCCTGGCCTGTGTCATCGCCGCCATGCAGTATTTCCTGAGCAAGAGCAAGAATAAGAAGACGGAAAAGAAAGAGGAGGTGGAGAAGTAATGGATTGGCAGAATCTGATCGGTATTGCCCTGGGTGCCATTCTTATCAACAACTTTATCTTCTCCCAGTTCCTGGGTATCTGTCCCTTCATGGGTGTGTCCAAGTCCACTGAGACCGCCGTGGGCATGGGCCTGGCCGTCACTTTCGTTATGGGTCTGGCCTCGGCTGTGTGCTATCCCATCAACAAGTTCATTCTGGTGAGCAAGACCATCTTCCCTGACGGCAACAACCTGAAGTTCATGCAGACCATCGTGTTCATCCTAGTCATTGCCTCTCTGGTGCAGTTTATCGAGATGTTCCTTCAGAAGGCCATGCCTTCCCTTTACACCGCTTTGGGTGTGTATCTGCCCCTGATCACCACCAATTGCGCGGTGTTGGGTGTGGTGCTTCAGAATGTGCAGAACGAATACACCTTTATTGAGAGCGTGACCTACGGCGTCACCGGCGGCCTGGGCTTCCTGCTGGCCATCTTCCTCTTTGCCTCAGTGCGAGAGAGATTGGCTCTCACCTCCGAGTGCCCCAAGGCCTTTGAAGGCTTCCCCATCGCTCTGGTCACTGCAGGTCTGCTGGCCCTCTGCTTCGGGGGCTTCTCCGGCCTGAGCATCTTCGGCTAAGGAGGAGAGAAGTATGAAAACTGTATTGATCGCGTTTGGAGTCCTGGCTGTGATGGGCGCCGTGTTCGGTGCCATTCTGGCCGTGGCTGCCAAGGCCTTTGCTGTGAAGAAGGACCCGAAGGAAGAGGCCATCCTGGAGTGCCTCCCCGGCGCCAACTGCGGCGGGTGCGGCTACCCCGGCTGCTCCGGTTATGCCGCCGCCGTGGCCTCCGGCAAGGCTCCCGTCAATCTCTGCGCCGTGGGTGAGGGCCCTGTGGCCGCCAAGATCGCTCAGATCATGGGTGTGGAGAATGTCTCCGTCGTCCGTCAGGAGGCGGTGGTCCACTGCACCGGCTGCGGTGTGGACGTGACCAAGTACCGCTACCTGGGTCTGGCTGACTGCCGGGCCGCTGCTACCCTCCCCGGCGGCGGAGCCCTGGGCTGCGACTATGGTTGCCTGGGCCTGGGTACCTGTGAGAAGGCCTGTCCCTTTGACGCCATCCATGTGAAGAACGGCGTGGCCGTGGTGGACCATGACAAATGTATGGCCTGCGGCAAGTGCGTGGCCGCCTGTCCCCGGGGTATCATCTCCCTGGAGCCCTTCAAGACCAAGAAGCACGTCACCATTCCCTGCTCCTCCAAGGCCAAGGGCCCTGTGGTCACCAAGGTGTGTACCAACGGATGTATCGGCTGCGGCATCTGTGCCAAGGCCTGTCCCAAGGAGGCCATCACTCTGGTGGACAATCTGGCTAAGATCGACTACGACAAGTGCGTGGGCTGCGGTATCTGCGCTTCCAAGTGCCCCCGTCATCTGATCACAGTGGACGATAAGCCCTCCACTTTCCAGCCCGTTCCTCCCAAGAAGCCTGAGGCCCCCAAGGCCCCGGAGAAGAAGGAGGAAGTCCCCGCCAAGACCGCAGTAGACACCCCCGCTCCCACCATGACTGAGGAGACCCTGGCCCCTGAGGTCGCAAAGGCCGAGGGAGATGTGATCTCCCAGCCCACCCAGGAGGCCAAGGCGGACCCCAAGGTGGTCGAGACCGCGGCGGACAGCGCCAAGGTGGAGACCGAGGAGCCCAAGGCTGAATAAGTGACAGTAAAAAATCTCCGGTATCCTTGGATACCGGAGATTTTTTGCCTGTAAGCAGGGAAGATGACTATATATCAGTAGGCTGCTACCACGCCGCCGTCGTTGGCGTAGACTGTGGTGACTCCACGGGCGTCGGTGACCAGAATATCTTTGAATTTGCAGGACTTCTGTACCAGGTCCCGAACATAGAAGGCCCGTTCCCGGTTGTTGCAGTGGACGATGGAAAGATTTTTGCCCACATGGTTCGGGTCCTGGGCCATCAGCTGGACCATGCGGGAGAGGGCCTGCTTGACCGACAGGGCCTGACCGACCTTTTTGATTTCCCCTTCCGGGGTGGCCCCCATCAAAAGCTTGATCTTCAGGGCGTCCGTGACCAGAGAGAGGGCGCCGGTGAGCCGCCCGTTTTTCCGCAGGTGATCCAGGTCCTCTAAAACGAAAAGGGTGGTCATGGAGGAGATGAACCGGGAGCACTCCTGCACCACGGCCTGGAACCCCAGCCCGGATTCCGCCAGTTCCCGGAGCTTCAGAGCGATCCTGACCTCCCCGGCGGCGGCAGAACAGGAGTTGAAAATGTGAACATGGGCGTTTGGATGGTCCTCAAGCCAGATGGACCGGGCCTGAGCGGCGGCGTTGTGGGAGCCGGAAAGCAGAGCTGACAGGGTCACCACGTAAATGTCGCTGTCCCCGGCGGCCTCAAATGCGTCCAGGTATTGAGCGGGGGAGGGGCAGGCGGTCTTGGGCGGCTGCTCATTTTCCCGCATCAAAAGGAGCAGATGGGTCTGGTCAAAGGTGTCATCGTCCACAATGTCCTCACCGCCCAGGGAGATGGTGAGGGGAACCCGGGTAAAGGGCCCCTGGAGAAAGTGGGCGCTGGTCAGGTCGCAGCAGCTGTTAACAATGATCCTGAAGCTCATGGCAAGGCCTCCAAATCTAATTTTGAAAATTATATTGCAATTATAGCATAGGAAAAGGAAAAAGGCAAGAGAAAAGAGAGGAAAGCATGGGAGGAGGAGCTAAAAGATGCAAAAGGAGCAAGGAAAATGTGGGGGACATAAGAGGCTGCCTTGTATTTTCTCTGTGAAGATGGTATGATACCAGTATCAGAAAATAGGGAGGATTGGGATATGACATATAATGAGGTGCTGCAAAATGCCCGGAGTTGTATGGGACCCTACTGCAAGTCCTGCCCGGTCTGCGACGGACGGGCCTGCCGGAACACCATGCCCGGACCGGGCTCCAAAGGCATGGGCGTGGTAGCTGCCCGGAATTATCAGAAGTGGCAGGAGCTGTGTGTCAGCATGGATACCATCGGGGAAGCCGGCCCGGTGGACACTGCTTGGGAGATTTTTGGCCGCAAATTTGCTCTGCCTGTGCTGGCGGGGCCTGTAGGGGCGGTACAGCTCCACTATGGGGACAAGTTTACCGACTTGACATACAATGAGCTGCTGCTCTCGGCCTGCGCCCAGGCGGGGATCGCGGCCTTTACCGGGGACGGCACCGATCCCGGGGTGATCCGGGCCGCCGCGGGAGCGCTGAAGAAGGTGGCGGGGACCGGAGTGCCCACCATCAAGCCCTGGGGCTTGGAGACCGTGAAGGAAAAGCTGGACCTGGTGAAGGAGGCGGATCCCTTCGCCATTGCCATGGACATTGACGCCGCGGGGCTGCCCTTTTTGAAGAATGCGGTCCCGCCTGCCGGGAGAAAGACGGTGGAGGAGCTGCGGGAGGTCGCAAACTATGCGGAAAGGCCCTTTATTCTCAAGGGGATCATGACAGCTAAGGGGGCCGAGAAGGCCCTAAAGGCCGGAGCTGCCGGCATCGTGGTGTCCAACCACGGCGGGCGGGTACAGGATCAGTGTCCCGCCACGGCGGAGGTCCTGCCTGAGATCGTTCAGGCGGTGGGAGGCAAGCTGACCATCTTAGTGGACGGCGGCATCCGCAGCGGCGTGGATATTTTTAAGGCTTTGGCTCTGGGCGCTGATGGTGTTTTGATTGCCCGGCCCTTTGTGAATATGGTCTACGGCGGCGGAGCCGAGGGGGTCAGGCTGTTTGTGGAGAAGCTCCGTGGGGAGCTTGCCGACACCATGGCCATGTGCGGCGCGGCGATCCTGAAGGATATTGACCGGTCTATGGTCCGGTAATAGTGCGAGGGTTCGAATCCCCTTACATATGATAAAGAAACGGAGATACAGTCCTTATGGACCATATCTCCGTTTCTTGGCGCAGAAGGAGGGATTTGAACCCTCGCGCGGTTTCACCCGCCTACTCCCTTAGCAGGGGAGCCCCTTCGGCCACTTGGGTACTTCTGCAAGCCGAAATAGAAAATAAATATTGGG
>JAGBDQ010000061.1 GCA_017937415.1 Oscillospiraceae bacterium | reverse complement strand
TGAACACCACGAAGATGATAAGGGCGATCATGCCCACCACCATCAGCACGGCCAGAGCAGGATGGAGCCGGGACGCCATATAGCTCTTATAGGCATCGGCCTCCGCACCGCCCAGGGCGGCAGTCAGCTCCTCGGTCATGGGAGTGGCCCAACGCTGGATGCCGGTGACCATGGACTGGACCATGCTGGGCATCCGGGACAGGATACCGGCAAACAGGATCATGGAGATACCGTTGCCGATGCCGTACTCGGTGATCTGCTCGCCCAGCCACATGACGAAGGCGGAGCCGGCCACAAAGCAGGCCACGATGACGATAGCGGCCCAGATCCCGTTCATATCACCCAACTTCAGGAATTGGTAGGACTTGATCATGGTGTAATAACCAAAACCCTGAAGCAGAGCGATGAGCACGGTGGTGTACCGGGTGATGGCCGTGATCTTCTTCCGTCCATCCTCGCCGCCCTCCTTGGCCAGCCGCTCCAGGGGAGGGAGGGCCACGGTGAGCAGCTCGATGATGATGGAGGCGTTGATATAGGGCTGCACGCCCAGGGCGAACACAGCGGCGATGGAGAAGCCGGTGCCGTTCATGGTGCTGAGCATACCCAGGATAGTGTTAGACATCTGCTCGAGCTGGACAGCCATGCTTTGGCTGTCAATAAAGGGCACGGGCACTGCCGAGCCCAGCCGGAAGATCAGGAGCGCGAAGATGGTAAAGAGGATCTTATTCTTCAGCTCGGGGACCTTCCAGGCGTTCTTTAGTGTCTGGATCAAATCAGATCACCTCAGCCTTTCCGCCCGCCGCTTCGATCTTTTCCTTAGCGGAGGCGGAGAAAGCATTGGCCCGAACCGTCAGCTTCTTGGTGAGGTTGCCGTTGCCCAGTACCTTCACGCCGTTCTCGCACTTGGAAAGGATACCCTTCTCCAGCAGGTCGCAGACATTGACGGTAGCACCGTCCTCAAACTTGTTGAGGGAAGCCAGGTTGATGGCCTCCAGCTTCTTAGCAAAAATGTTGTTGAACCCCCGCTTGGGCAGACGGCGGGCCAGAGGCATCTGGCCGCCCTCGAACCCGATCCGGACGCCGCCGCCAGAACGGGCCTTCTGACCCTTGTGGCCCCGGCCGCCGGTCTTGCCGTTGCCGGTGCCCACGCCCCGGCCCTTGCGCCAGGCCTTGGGGTTGGAGCCGGCCACGGGGGAAAGATCATGAAGATTCATACTTCGTTCCTCCCTTACTTGTCCTCGGTGACCTGCAGCAGGTAACCGATGCTGGCGATCTTACCGCGGGTAGCCTCGTTGTCAGGCTGCACGGTGGTATCGCCGATCTTCCGAAGCCCCAGAGACTCTGCGGTGGCCTTATGCTTCACCAGGCGGCCGTTCAGGCTCTTGACCAGTTTAATGTTCAAATTCGCCATTTCTTCCGCCCTCCTTAACCGAGAATCTCGTTGACGCTCTTACCCCGGACAGCGGCCACCTCTTCAGGAGTCCGCAGGGCCTTCAGGCCCTCGAAGGTGGCCGAGACCACGTTCTGGGGATTGTTGGAGCGCAGGCACTTGGCCCGAATGTCGCGGATACCCACGGCCTCCATCACAGCACGCACAGGGCCGCCGGCGATGATGCCGGTACCGGCAGGGGCGGGCTTGAGCATCACCTTGCCGGCGCCGAAGACGCCGATGACCTCGTGGGGAATGGTGGTGCCGGACACGCTGACGTGGATCATGTTCTTCTTGGCGTCCTCGATGCCCTTGCGGATGGCCTCGGGAACTTCGGCGGCCTTGCCGGTGCCGAAGCCCACATTGCCCTTCTCGTCGCCCACCACCATCAGGGCGGAGAACTTCATCACGCGGCCGCCCTTGACGGTCTTGGATACCCGGTTGAGGTAGACGAGCTTCTCATTGTACTCGCTCTGCTCACGTTCAAACTTAGGCATATTCGTTTTCCTCCTCCCTTAAAATTCCAGGCCGCCCTCACGGGCGCCTTCGGCCAGAGCAGCCACCCGGCCGTGGTAGACATAGCCGCCCCGGTCAAACACCACAGTGGTGATACCGGCGGCCTTGGCCCGCTCAGCCACCAGAAGGCCGACCTTCTTGGCGGCCTCGCAGTTGGCGCCGACACCCTTGAGGGACTTATCCAGGGAGGACGCGGAGGCCAGAGTCTTGCCCGCGATGTCGTCAATGACCTGGGCGTAGATGTGGGCCTCGCTGCGGAACACATTCAAACGGGGGCACTCGGGCGTGCCGGAGATCTTTCCACGGACGCGCTTATGCCGCTTGAGCCGCTGAGCATTGGTATTGGGTCTCTTGATCATAACAGCACACCTCCTTACTTCTTCTTGACGCCGGTCTTGCCTTCCTTACGGCGGATGACCTCGTCAGCATATTTGATCCCCTTGCCCTTATAAGGCTCGGGAGGTCTTTTCTCTCTCACTTCGGCGGCAAACTGTCCCACCTTCTGCTTGTCGGGACCGCTGATGACAATGTGGTTGGGATCGGGGACCTCAATGGTGATCCCGTCGATCTCCTCCATGATGACCTGATGGGAAAAGCCCAGGTTCATCACCAGCTTGTTGCCCTCCTTGGCCACACGGTAACCGACGCCGTTGACCTCCAAGTTCTTCTTGAACCCATCGGTCACGCCCACCACCATATTGTGCAGAAGGCTCCGGGTCAGGCCGTGAAGGCTCCGGTTCTCCTTCAGGTCGTTGGGCCGGGTCACATGAAGCTCGGTCCCCTCCTGGCTGATGGTCATGACGGGGGAGAGCTGCTGGGTCAGGGTGCCCTTGGGCCCCTTGACAGTGACCAGATTGCCTGCCTCGATCTTCACGTCCACACCGGCGGGGACAGAGATCGGCATTCTACCAATTCTTGACATTCTCTATTCCCCTCCTTACCAGATGAAGGCCAGCACTTCGCCGCCAACGTGGGCGGCCCGGGCGGCCTTGTCGGTCATAACGCCCTTGGACGTGGAGACAATGGCGATACCCAGGCCCTTGATGACCTTGGGCATCTCGTCAGCGCCGGCGTACACCCGGAGACCGGGCTTGGAGACACGGCGCAGGCCGGAAATGGCCTTCTCCTTGTTGGGCTGGTTGTACTTCAGGGTGATCCGAATGATCCCCTGGGTGCCATCGTCGATGAGCTGGTAGTTCTTGATATAGCCTTCATCCAGCAGGATCTGCGCGATGGACTTCTTCATGTTGGAAGCGGGAACGTCAACAGTGTCATGCTTGGCATTGCTGGCGTTGCGGATACGGGTAAGCATATCCGCAATGGGATCTGTGATGTGCATACGTTTTACCTCCTTTTAGAGTTACAGGCGTTTCGCCTGTATCAACGGCAAGGTATCGAAGTTAGGCAGCTTCGACCTGTTTAACCGCTGTGGGGCTATTTGGAGCTTCTCCGCGGGGGCTGACTGCCCCCGCAGAGCTGAACCACAAGATTTACCAAGAGGACTTCTTGACGCCGGGAATTTCTCCCTTATAAGCGAGTTCTCTAAAGCAGATACGGCAGATGCCGTAGTCCCGCAGATAGGCGTGGGGACGGCCGCAGAGCTTGCAGCGGTTGTAGCGGCGGCTGGAGAACTTGGGCGCGCGCTGCTGCTTGATGATCATAGACTTCTTTGCCATGGTATCTCCTCCTTACGCCCGGGCGGCGAAGGGAGCGCCGATGAGCGTCAGCAGCTCACGGGCCTCCTCGTCGGTGTTGGCGGTGGTGCAGAACACGATGTCCATGCCCCGGATCTTGTCGATCTTGTCGTACTCGATCTCGGGGAAGATCAGCTGCTCCTTGAGGCCCAGGGCATAGTTGCCGCGGCCGTCAAAGGAGTTGGGGTTGATGCCCCGGAAGTCACGGACACGGGGAAGAGCCACGTTGAAGAGGCGGTCCAGGAACTCCCACATCCGGTCGCCCCGGAGAGTGACCTTGGCGCCGATGGGCATCTCCTCACGGAGCTTGAAGTTAGCCACCGACTTCTTGGCCTTGGTGATGATAGCCTTCTGGCCGGTGATCTTGGTGAGATCGCCCACCACGGCCTCCAGGACCTTGGAGTTTTCACGGGCCTCGCCGCAGCCGCAGTTGACCACGATCTTGTCCAGCTTGGGGATCTGCATGACCGACTTATAGCCGAACTTCTGCATGAGAGCAGGAGCGACTTCGGCCTGGTACTTCTTCTTCAGGTTGGGGACATACTTGTCCTCGGCCTTGGGCTCAGCCTTCTTGGCGGCGGCCTTCTTGGTCTTGGTCTCTTTGACCTCAGTCTCGGCCTCAGCCTTCACCTTGGGCTCTTTCTTTTCAGCCATTCCGAATTCCTCCTTTCTCAGATCTCAGCGCCGCACTTCTTGCAGACGCGGACGCGCTTGCCGTCCTTGCCCACCTTGCTGGCGGGACGGGTCGGCTTCTTGCACTTGGGGCACACCCGCATGACCTTGCAGGCGTACATGGGGGCTTCCTTCTTGATGAGGCCGCCCTCCTCGCCCTGACGGCGGGGCTTGGTGTGCCGGGTCACCACATTGATCTTCTCCACAACGACCTTGCGGCTCTCAGGCATGGCCTCCAGAACGGTGCCCTGCTTGCCCTTGTCCTTGCCGGAGAGGACGATAACGGTATCGCCCTTCTTAATGCTCATACTATTCATGTTTTCTCCTCCCCCTTACAGCACTTCGGGAGCCAGAGACAGGATCTTCATGTAATCCTTGTCACGCAGCTCGCGGGCCACCGGCCCAAAGATACGGGTGCCCCGGGGATTCTTATCGTCTTTGATGAGGACGGCGGCATTCTCGTCGAAGCGAACGTAGCTGCCGTCAGGACGATGGATGCCCTTCACAGAGCGGACGATAACGGCCTTGACCACCTCGCCCTTCTTCACCGTGCCGCCGGGCTGAGCCTTGCGGACGGAAGCGACGATCACGTCACCGATGTTGCCGAACTTCCGGGTGGAACCGCCCAGCACACGGATGCACTTGATCTCCTTGGCGCCGGTATTATCGGCGACCTTCAGGTAAGTTTCTTGCTGAATCATATCGGCACCTCCTTATTTGGCTTTTTCGATGATCTCGACCACGCGCCACCGCTTATCCTTGGAAAGGGGCCGGGTCTCCATCACGCGGACGCGGTCACCCACGCCGCACTCGTTCTTCTCGTCGTGGGCCTTGAGCTTATAGGTCCGCTTGACGATCTTCTTGTAAAGAGGGTGGGCCACACGGTCGGCGATGGCCACCACAACGGTCTTGTCCATCTTATCCGAAACCACCAGGCCGACTCTGGTCTTGCGGGAAGAAGTACGCTTCTCTTCCATGTTTTATTCCTCCTTATCGGCCTGCGAGCTCATGCTCGCGGATAATGGTTTTCACTCGGGCGATGTCCCGCTTGACCTCGGCGATCTTCACGGGGTTTTCCAGCTGATTGGTCGCGTGCTGAAGACGGAGCTGGAACAGATCCTTCTTCAGGTCGCTGAGCTTGGTTTCCAGCTCGGCAACGCTCATTTTACGGACGTCACTTGCTTTCATCTTCATTCACCACCATTCTCGGTCGCAGGAGCGTCTTCTTTCTTGACGATCTTGCACTTCACCGGCAGCTTGTGGCTGGCCAGACGGAGGGCCTCCTTGGCCACGTCCTCAGGCACGCCGGCGATCTCAAACATCACACGGTCGGGCTTCACCACGGCGATCCAGTGATCGGGGGCGCCTTTACCGGAACCCATACGGGTACCCAGGGCCTTGCTGGTCACGGGCTTGTCGGGGAAGATCTTGATCCAGACCTTACCGCCACGCTTGGTGTAACGGGTCATGGCGATACGGGCGGCCTCGATCTGATTGGAGGTGATCCAGGCGGGCTCGGTGGTAGCCAGGCCCCAGTCGCCGTAAGCGACCTTATTTCCGCGCATGGCCCGGCCGGTCATACGG
The DNA here is from genome assembly GCA_017937415.1 of Oscillospiraceae bacterium. GTDB lineage: Bacteria > Bacillota > Clostridia > Oscillospirales > Oscillospiraceae > Vermiculatibacterium. Next base: position 175 of record JAGBDQ010000061.1, on the reverse strand, counting down.
CCGCGGTGCACACGACGGTATTTCACTCTCTTGGGCATCAGCATGGTTACTCTTGCCCTCCTTCCTGAATCTCAGGAGCGGCGGCCTCCTCCACGGGGGCGGGGGCCTCTACCGGCTTGGGAGCCGGACGGCTCTGGATACGATTATAGGTGGGGCCGCTCTGACGGCGGTCACC
>JAGBDQ010000060.1 GCA_017937415.1 Oscillospiraceae bacterium | reverse complement strand
GTTGACCTTGTAAGAGGTGTTCACCAACTGATTATCGCTGCGCTCATAGTTGATGATAATGGTGCTGTTGGTGCCCGCGTGCAGAACCACCTCAGCGTCGGGTCTGACGCTAACCAGATCGTACTTAACCCCATCATAGGTTTCCACAGGTGTGGCCCGGTAGGTATCACCAACCTTGCCCTCATATTTCTCACCGGGTACCGTAAAGAAGGTATCGTACTCCCGCACCTCACCGCCAATGATGGCGGTCACATGGGTGGTGTACCGATGCAGGACATCGATGGAAGCGGCGTCGCGGTTGTCGGCATCCCCGCCGTCCTTGAGGTAGTAAACATTGATCACCGTGGTGCCGTCGGCATCCACGATCGCGGTCCGCCCGTTCTCGTCGGTCTTGCACGTATAGCCGTCTCTTCCAACAACAGGAGCGGTGTAGCTCTGGTTTTTATAAACATTGCGGTCTGTCACCGTCTCGGTGTCATCAGTCACAACAACATCTTTGACTTCGGTACCGGTGATGACCTTGGTATCCGGGGCAATGGTATAGACGGTCTCATGGGTGACGGTCTGGTAGATGTGATTCACGGTGACGGTGGTCTTCTCGGGGACCTCGGTCAGGGTGTAGTACAAGCTGTACACTGCGCCGTTCATGGGGTTGGGCAGGGTGACGGTGTCGCTGGTGCCGCCGATCTCATAGGTATCACCGTTGTACACACGCTGCTTGTCAACAGTCACGGTCTCACCGGCGTAGAACTTGATGGTGTCGGTACGACCCACCACATTGTCAGGAGCCACAGTGGTCACCACATTGCCATCCGCGTCGATCGTGGTGACGGACTTGGTGTAGTGGTGGTTCACGGTCAGGGACAGCTCCTCACCGCGGGGATCTTCCCGGTTTTCAAAATTCAGGGTGATCTTGTTTTCGCCCTCAACCAGGACCTTCACGTTGCTCTCGGTGTTCATATACGTGTAGTCGCTGTACTCAATCTGAGGATTCACAGACGCAGTGTAAGTCATACCAGCCTTCAGTCCGGTCTCTCTCACCACATAGGGAACTTTCTTCACAACATCCTTGGCCACATACTTGCCGTTCTGCAGCTCATAGGTGTGGAGGGTGTACACATGGTCCACCACCACGCTGGCGTCGGCCCGCTCGTCGATGGTCAGCTCATAGAACAGGTCGATGACGTTCTGTTTAGCGTCTGCCTGCAGGCTGGCAATGGCGGCGCTGGGCTCAGCCTTCACAAAGCTGTAGGTGTTACCGCCAAAGGTGCTCTTCTCGGCGGGAGAGAGCTCATACCTGTCGCCCACATAGAGCCCCTGAACCGGAATACCGGCGGGGTTATGCTCCTGGGTATTCTCGTTGCCCTGCGCATTGATGGTGGTCAGCTTATAGTGATAGTTCACCGTTGCGGTGGTCATGATGGGATCATAGTACAGATCGAACACCATGTTATCCTCAGTAAGGGTCTGCTTCCCAACGGGGCCCTTCGCAAACTCATAGTTCTCTTTGCTGTAATCGGTGCTCTGGATATCATAAGTCTTGCTCCAGAGCTTGGCTGTCTCAGAGCGGGTTTCACCGAGCTCATAGTTACCGGTCGTTCTGTCCTTGTACCAGTAGTTGACGGTATATTTAGCGATGGGCCGCTCCACGATCACGCCGGGGACATTGAAGCCGATGCTGTCCAGCTTGGTGGGGTCGCCCTCATAGGGATCACCGTCTTCATCCACCCGCTGGTCGTTCTTCAGGAACATATACTTGAGCTCGGTGTACTGGTTCAGCGGGTGGACGGCGTCCTCGTCGTAGTGCTCACCAGTAGCGTTCACAGAGACCAGGTACTTCAGGGTGTAAGTGACGGTTTTTTTGTCGCCATCGGTCTTGGTCTCAACGTTGGTCTTTTCCGCCTTCAGGTCCCAGGTGATAAGGTTTTTCTCCCGCGTGGCCGAACCCTGATTCCCAACGAACTCCTCAAACTTGACGTTCTCACCCATAGGGTCGGTGACCGTCCAGGCGTCCACGGACAGCTTGATCAGGTCGGTAATGGTCTGGAACTGCAACTTAAGGGCATCCGCACCATCGGCCTTCACGGCCATGTCGAAGGTCTTGGGACGCTCGTCCGTATAGCGGTAGTAAGTCTTATTACCCTTGGAGAGTGTTTCACACACACGCATTTTCCCGTCGATCTCTACTGTTATATTGGACGCATACTTATAGTCGCTATCCTTTTTCTTTTCATTCCATTTACTTTCGGAACTATCTGCCCACTTGCTCCCCTCGCGCTTTTTGTACACTGCAACCGTCTCGTCCGCAGTCTTCATCCAGCTCTGCACACCGCTGGCGAAGCAGATGGCATAGGACTGAATGCCTGCATTGATCAGCTTCTGCGCGGCCTCGGTGGGATATTTGGTATTTCTTCCGTCGTCCTTGGTATTCTCCCCATCACTATAATAGCTGGTTTCTGTGCCGTTTATGGATTGAACAATACGATCATAGGGCTCACCATCGGTCAGCAGCACGGAGAAGCGGTTCTCAATACCGGCAACAGGCTGCGCCCACGTATTCCCCTTCTTATCACAATCATACAGGTTCGCCGCAAGCTGCAGGCCGGCCTGGATGTTGGTGCCCTTCTTATCCGTGGGAAGGTCGTTGATCGCTTTCGCCACCAGCTTAAGGTTCTCGTTGTCATTAGCGGGGTCCGCCGCATTGATCCAGTAGGCGCCGTCTTCGCCCAAAGGCACAATCTCTCCGCCGCCCCAGAAGCCGACAAGGGACACCATGCGCCTTGCGCCGTTGGCGCCGCTGACAAAGCTGTTCACAAAGTCTATGGCAGCCGCCTTCGCAACTTCAAGGCGGGTCTTGGTTTTGTCGTTCACATCTGGATCCCGCATACTGCTGGAGAGGTCAATGACCAGCGTCACAGCGGCGTCGGGGGATGTGACCGTCTTGATCTCCTCCCCCTTAGTTACCACCTGAAGGGTAACCTCGAACTGGTTACCGTCCGGGCAGGCCACCGGCGTGGCAGACTTGGTCACGGTGACCTTGCCGCCGGGGGTAGCGACGGTATTGCTGGCTCCACCGGTGAACTCACTGGGCAGAGTCCCCTTTTCCTGGTCGGCCACAAAAGCGCCGTCCGCAACGGTGCCGCTTTTGAGGTCATCGTCCGTTGCGGCAAAGGTGGCGATCTGGACCATGCTCAGGAGCATGCTCGCTGCCAGCACACTGGCCAACAGTCTCTTCCATCTACTCTTCATACTGTTTTCTCCTTTCGTTTCAAGACTGAGAACCCTTTGTCTCCCAAACTGGGAGACAAAAAAGGCGTACGCCTTTTTGCCTTGTGACTGTATTATAGCACACGCCGGTTACAAAACCGGTTACAAATTCCATTTTTTCTTTCATTTTTTGTTTTTGGCATTTTACACAAAAAAGAGAGGGCATTTTTGTGCAGTTTGACAAATCAATAACTTAACAGCTCGGGCTCGGCCTTCCCGCAGGGCCTGAGCTCCTGCATTTCCATCACCGGGCCGGGACCCTCATAGGCCGGGTGGCTCTCTACCTGAATGGTAAAGGTGGCGTCCAGCCACTGCTTGTTCTTATATTGCTCCAGCCCGCCCCCCTTTGCCAGCAGGCCCAGGAAGGCAATGTCGTTGGCGCAGCACACCATGGCGAACCGGCCGGGGCAGAAGGGTTTGTCGTACTTGGTGGAGCGCATCATCACCAGCTTGGCGTGAATGGTCTTGCCCACGTAGCGGTCCGGGTGGTCCATCACGTCCACATACCAGACGCCAAAGTCCTCATCGGGGATGTCGATGACCTCCTGGCTGAGGTCAAAGGGGCACTCGTCCCCGGTGAGATAGTCCTCGGTCTCGCCGTTTTCGTACTCCAGGTAGATCTGGGCCCGGCGGTTGGTCATTCGGAGGTTGCGGCTCCGCAGGTTCTCGGCCAGCGCGTCGTCGCAGCGGTTGAAGACCAGCACGTCGGCCTGCTTCACCTTCTCCATGGCCAGCTGGCCCATATTCCGGGCGTACAGGTCAAAGGTCCCGGCGTCAAAAAAGGTGAAGGTCTGGACGATGAACCAGTTGAGGGGCAGGGCCTTGTTCCACAGGGTCTCCAACTGCCACATGCCGTTATACTCCACCATGACCTGCCGGGGACGGTACTTTTTCTCGCACGCCTGGAGGAACTCCATGGTCAGCTCCTCCTCGTCCTCCAGGTCCACCACGGTGACGTTGCGCAGGAGGGTGGGGTCGTAGTCCTCCTCCCCCTCCTCACAGCGGAGGAGCAGGGTCTTGGCCTTGGCGGCAAAGCCGTCGGACAGGGTGCCGTTGATGAACTGGGTCTTGCCGGAGTCCAAAAATCCGGCCATCACATAAACGGGAATATCCATCTGTGACCGCCTCTTACAGTTCAAAGAGCGCGGAAAGCTTCTCTTCCTTCAGCCCGGAGCCGATGACGCACAGCCGCCCGGTGTAGTCGGCCTCGCTCCCCCGGAGCTCCCGCTCCCCGGGGACAAAGTCGAACTCCAGCCAGCCGCCCTCCCCGTCGGGGACGATGCCCTTGGCCCGGAGGACCGTGCCGTATTCCCCGCTGTCCAGAGCGTCCAGGATCTTCTCCACGTCGGAGCGGGAGAAGGGCTTGGGGCTCTCCTTGCCCCAGCTCTGGAAGGTCTCGTCGGCGTCCCCGTGGTGGTGATGGTGGTGGTGATGATGCTCATGGCCCTCGTGGTCATGGCAGCCGCAGGCGCAGTCGGGGCCGTGGTCGTGGTCATGATGGTGGTGCCCGTGGTCATGGTCGTCATCCTCATCCTCATGGTGATGGTCATGGTCATCGTCCTCATCATGGTCATGGTGATGATGGTGTTCGTGTTCCTCTTCCTCGTCCTCCAGCTCATGCTCATGCTGGTGCTCATGGGCCTCCTTCACCAGCTCCAGCAGCTCATCGTGCATGGGGACTCCCTCGATGGCCTTCAGGATGGTCTTGCCCTCCAGCTCATCCCAGGGGGTGGTAATGACCGCGGCGGCGGCGTTTTTCTCCCGCAGGAGGGTAACGGCGGCCTCCAGCTTCTCCTGGGTGAGCTTCTGGGTCCGGGAGAGGACGATGGTACCGGCGCTCTCCACCTGGTTGGAATACTCGGGGATATTCTTGAGATAGACCTTCACCTTGGTGGCGTCCACCACGTCCACAAAGCTGTTGAGCTTCAGCTCGGGCACCGCCTTCACCGCGTCCTCGATGGCGGCCACCACGTCGCTGAGCTTGGCCACCCCCGAGGGCTCGATGAGGATCCGGTCGGGCTGATACTGCTCATAGACCTGCTTCAGGGACTCGGTAAAATCCCCCACCAAGGTGCAGCAGATGCAGCCTGAGGACAGCTCGGAGACCTGGACGCCGCTCTCCCGCAGGAAGCCCCCGTCCACGCTCACCTCGCCGAACTCGTTCTCGATGAGCACCAGCTTGTCCCCCACGAAGGCCTCAGAGAGCAGCTTTTTGATGAGGGTGGTCTTGCCCGCCCCCAAGAACCCGGAAATGATGTCTACTTTTGTCATGATGTGTTCCCTCTTTTGCAAAAATTGTTCCGATTCAAAATTGGACCGTTACCTTTTATTATAACTCTTTTTTCCAAAATTTCAAGCGGGGCGCATCGCTCTGCGAAACGCCCCGCTGACCTTCGCCCCCTGCTATCTTTCCCCCTTATTTCTCCCGGTCCGCCCGGATCAGGTTTTTCAGGGTCTCAACGCCCACCTCAATGGCGGCGGACAGGTCATGGCTCTCCTCCTGGTCCAGGCCGGCGGCCTCCCGCTCCTGGTTCCAGATCACGTGGAAGCAGGCTCCGCACCGCACCCCTAAGGCGGCGGCGCAGCAAAACAGGGCGGCCGACTCCATCTCGGAAGCCAGCACCCCAAGGCGCTTCCATGCCTCCCACTTGTAGAGGAGCTCCCCGCTCACCGGCATCCGGGCGGGAGAGTGCTGGCCGTAGAAGGAGTCCTTGCACTGGACCACCCCGGCGTGCCAGGGTTTCTCCAGGGCCTTGGCGGCCGCCACCATGGCGGTCTGGACCTCATAGTCGGCCACGGCGGGGAACTCAATGGGGGCGTACTCCCGGCTGGTGCCCTCATGCCGCACCGCCCCGGTGGCGATGACCACATCGTCGGCCTTCACCTTCAGGTTGATGCCCCCGCAGGTGCCCACCCGCACAAAGGTGTCCGCCCCGATGGCGGCAAGCTCCTCCATGGCGATGGAGGCCGAGGGGCCACCGATGCCGGTGGAGCACACCGTCACCCGCTCCCCCAGCAGCTTGCCATTCCAGATGGTGAACTCCCGGTTGGAGTGGACAAAGGTAGGTTCGTCAAAATAGGCGGCGATCTTCTCGCACCGGCCCGGATCTCCGGGGAGGATCACATACCGGCCCACGTCCCCCTTGGCGCATTCGATGTGAAACTGGACTTCCCGCTCCTGCATATTTCCACGCTCCTTTTCATTTTTGCGGTGCTCCGTTTATGGTTTTATTTTATCATATCCGCCCCGGTTTCTCAAGATTTTCAGGGAGAGAACCGCAATTTTTTCCTCATTTTCACTTCTCTCTTGCGAAAGCCGTCGAAAGTTGCTACAATGGAACAAACAAAAAGTTCCAAAGGGAGAAGGTTTTACCATGCTTCAACCAAACCATCTATATTGGCTGGGCCTCCTTGCCGCCGGCCTTGCCCTTCTGTATGCCGTGCTGCTCTGGCGGAAGCTGAAACGGCCCCTGGGGGGCAGCGGCGGGCTTCACAGGGCCAAATCCCTGGTGAAGCAGGGCGCCCTCTCCATTCTGAAATGGCATGGGGTGCTGCTCTTTGCTTTGGTGGCTCTGGGCTTCGGGATCCTGATGGCCCTGCGCTCCTTTGACCGCCTGCCCAACCCCTATCTGCCTGTGGCCTTCCTCACCGGGGCGGTCTGCGCCCTTCTTCCCCAACTGCTGGACCTGCGCTATGCCCCCCGGTGGACCGCCCAGACCGCGGCCGCCATGGAGGCCTCCCGCCCCCGGGGCATGCGCTTTCTCCTGTTCTCCGCCAGGCTGCGGACCTTCCTCACCTTGGGGCTCACCCTTTTGGAGGTCTCGGGCTGGATCTGCTATCTCACCCTCCGGGCGGAGTGCAGTCCGGAGGCCATCGCCCAGATCCTGCTCACCTTCGGTCTGAGCGGCGCCTTGGTGGCCTTCCTTGCCAGGCACCTGGGGTCCTTTTCAGCCGTCGGCGTTCTGGGAAGCCTGCCTCTGGAGAGCGCCGGACAGCTCCTTCCTCCCCAGGACCAGCGCAACCCTTCTTCAGCGGTCTACAGTCTGAGTTCTTTCCTCCACGACCCGGCCTCCGCTCTTCCCGCGGCCTGGCGGTGTCTTCTCCCCGCCGCCGCCACTCTGGGAGTCCTGACCTACGGGCCTCAGGACCTGGGGGCCCAGGCCGCCCTCTTCCCCCTGCTGGTCCTCTGCGCAGGGGCATTGGCCACTCTTATCTCCTCCTTAAGAGGCTTCCCCAGCGGGAAGCCTCTCGACCGGCTCCATTACCGCAGGCTGTGGGGCAACCTGTGGCTCACCCTGCTTCTCACCGGGGCGGCGGCTCTCCCCTGCTCCTTCCTGCTTTTTGGCTCTCTGCGGCCCTGTTTTGCCCTCTTTGCGGGGCTTTTAGCCGCCCCGCTGGTGGCCTGGGGCACTCAGCTTGCCGCCCTGGCCGTCCCCGAACCGGCCGGCCGGGATGCGGGCCAAAAGGTGCCGGTGACCACCTGGCTCATTTTGGGGCTTTACGGTTTGCTCCCCCTCATGCTTCTGACCGCCGCCCTGCTGTCGGCCTTCCTCCTGGCGGGAGGCGCGGATACCCCGGTCTTCGGCCTCTATGGTGTGGCCTTGGCGGGTGTGGGGCTTCTCTCCCCCGCGGGAGAATTCCTCGTCTTCTCCTCCTGTGGAGCCGCTGCCCAGGGAGCCATCTCCCTGACCTGGATGTCGGGGGATATGGCCGAGCCCGCCTGGGCCGGCGGTCTGGAGGTCTTCGGCAAGCGGCTCTCCTATGCCGGCCGGGGGTATTCCCTGGGGGTCACCCTCACCACCTCCCTGCTCCTTCTTCTTTGCCTGGCGGGAAAAAGCCCCCTGCCCGACCGCCTGACTTTGGGACTGGGGGCCGGGATCCTGCTGGGGATCGTGCTCCTGGCGGGACTTTCGGCCCTTCTCCTGTGGGGGGGACATCGGACTGTTCTCTCCCTAAGCGAAGAGATCAAGCGGCAGTATAAGGAGACAAAGGGGACCCGTTCAGGCAAAAGCCCTTCCCCCACGCTTCCCTGTGTGGATCTGGCCGCAGTCCATTCTCTCTTCTGGAGCCTTGTATGCCTGCTCTCCGCTTTGCTCCTCACTGCCCTGATGGGGGCGCTGGCTGGGACCGAGGGACTTCTGGGTCTCTCCGCCGCGGTGACAGTCCCGGCCTTCCTCCCCGGTTTCTTCTTCCTCACCGCCGGGGACCACTGGGGGAACACCCCCCTTGCCAAGGCCGTTTTTCCCCTCCGTTGGGCGGTGGGGCCCTTCCTGGGAGACTTAGCTCTGCTGGTCCTCACCGCCGCGCTGACCTTGTTGTAAAGCCCCGGTCCGCCTCCCTTTCCTACACGCAAAAAAGCAGGGGATTCCCCTGCTTTTTGATCCCTTTTTTCAGTCCTGCCCGGCGGTCAGGTAGGCCTCAATGCCCCGGGCGATCCCCTGGGCCAGCTTCTCCTGATACTCCGGGTCAATGAGCCGCATCAGCTCCTCGTGACAGCTCATAAACCCGGTCTCCACCAAAATGGCGGGCATGTAAGTCGCTTTCAGCACCACGAACCGCTCGGCCAGCAGGCCCCAGTCCATGGCCCCGGTGGCCTGGACCACTTCATTCTGAACGGCCTGGGCCAGCTCCTTGGCCCGCTGGGCTCCGGGGCAGTGGTAGGTAAAGATCCCCTGAAAGTCCCCGTCAGTCTCGCTGGCGTTGGCGTGGATGGAGACAAAGATGTCCACCCCGGCATCGTTGGCCATATAGCTGCGGTCATAAAGGTCCACGAAACGGTCGTCCTCCCGGGTGAGAAGCACCCTGCAGCCGCGCTCCTCCAACAGCTCAGCCACTCGCAGGGCAATGGGGAGGTTGATGTCCTTCTCCCGGATCCCCTCGTAGAGCGCGCCGGTGGAATATCCCCCGTGTCCGGCGTCCACAGCCACATAAAACCCCTTCAGAGTCTGCGCGGGCCGTTCAGGCTCTTCAGGGTACCCGGGGATCACGGGCGGTTCATCCTCCCCCGGCGGTTCGGGCTCCTCCGGCATTTCCGGCTCCCCGGGGCGGCTCTCCTCCCCGGTGGTCAGGTAGACCGTTCGAGTGGCGTTCTCCCAGCGGACCTGGAGACCCAGCCACTCAGCCAGGAACCGCAGGGGCACCATGGTCCGCTCCTCACCCGCCGACGAGGCCAGACAGGGCCCCACCCCGTCGGGGAGAAGCTGTTCCTCCCCATCCGCAAGGGCTACGGGAGAGCCAAGCGTAAAGACCAGATGCCTGTCCTCCCAGGTCACCACGGCCTGCCGGGTCTCCCCGAGCCAATCCACTGTGGCCCCCAAGGCCTCAGACACCAGCCGCAGAGGGAACAGGGTCCTCCCCTCCCGCAGAAAGGCGGGCACACTGCCGGTAAGCTCCTCCCCCTCCATCAAAATACGGATGACCTGAAGGGTCTGGGCAGGTAAGTAGCTGCGCTCTCCCTCGTCAAAGAGGCTGACCTGAACGGACCCGGTCCGGTCGCTGGCCGCGGGAACGTCCTCCCGGGCAAGGGCAGGCAAAGGATTCAGGCCCAGGGCCATGGTCAGGGCGCAGAGGAGGGTGGCAGCTCGTTTCCATACAGGGGTTTTCATGGGAAAAGACTCCTTGCTCTTTTCGAGTAAATTCCCTTTTATTTTACAGATTTCTCCCTTTCCGGTCAAGAAAAAAGTGCCCTTCTGCTTCTGAAAATTTCTGGAAAACGGCCCCCTCATTCCGTTTTTTCTATTTGGCGGCCGTATCAAGTTGTATCCAAATTGTATCTATTTGTCACCCATTTGTGGTGGATTTCCCTGTTTTTTCTGGTACAATGGAGACAAAGAAAGGGGGATCCATTATGAACATGAAAAAGTACGGTCTGGTCTTCCTGTGCGCCGGTCTGCTCCTGCTCTCCGGCTGTCAGAAAGCACCCGTGGAGGACACCCCGGCTCCCACACCCTCCCAGGTGGCTGAGACGGCACCGGCCACGCCCTCCCCGGCGGAGTCCTCCCCCGGGGAAGGGGACGCGTCCCCTCTTCCCTCAGAAGGGGCAATAGAGTTCCCTCCCTTTTTGGAGGAATTCCGCTTCACCAGCGCCGAGACCACGGTACCAGAGGGAGGCGTGCTGGAGTATATCGCCTGCCGGCTCACGCCGGAGGAGCTTGCCGGGCTGAAGTCCGCCGCGGCGGTACACACATGGTGGGCAGCCACCGACATCCCCGCCATGGGCTTGGAGGGAATGAACACCCTCTATGACGACGAAGGGCACTCCCTCATCGTCGCCGACTGGGACGAGGAAAAGTGCCTCATTGTGGCCAAGGGAAGCGGCGAGGATGACTCCATTTTCCTCTATCACGCTCCCATCGCCGTGCTGGAGGACTTCAACCGCTGCTTTGCCTCCCTTCCCCTCCTTCCGGCCTTTCTCAACACCTTTGAGATGGACCAGATCGAGACTCCCAATGCGCACGGGGAGGACTATCAGGACTTTGATGTGTACCTGCTGGACAGCAGCAAGCAGTCTGCTTTTCTGACCGCCCTGGCCCCCGACACCTGGGAGGTAGTCTGGGACAGCAGTGAGGTATCGGTGATGTATTCGGTGACGTATGCCGCCGTGGCCCTCACCGCCCGGGACCCGGCGGGGAATCAACTCGTCCTGGCCCCCTGGAATGAGGAGCAGTGCCTGGTCAGCTGCTTTTTCAACGATGAGATGTCGGTGGCCCGGTATTGGGCGCCCGCTTCGGTGCTGAAAGACGCCCAGGGCTTTGTGGAGCAGCTAAAACCTCTGGGCACCATCGACCAGACCGCCGCCCGGTACCACGACCTGTTCTGGGCAGACCCCGGCTTTGACGCACTGCTGAATCTGGCCGACCGGAGCGGACGGCTTTCGGACGACCAGCTCATGGCATATGCGCTGATCCGGGAAGCCTACGACAGCTACTATGACAGTGAGGTGGGCATTCCCACCGCCCAGATCGACCGGATTACCAGGCAGTACTTTGGCCGGGTCGTGGGCAGCTACGACACCTCCATGAGCAAGACCCTCCCCTCGGGCAATGTGACCGCCACCGGCTGGGACATCGGGGGCGCTTGCCACCTGGTCCTCAACGGAGAGCCCGAGGAGGACGAATACGGCAACCTCTCCGCCGACTTCCTGGTTTATAGCCTGGGCGAGGATGCCTGGATAGACGGCACCATGGACCGGGTCCTTCTGGACCATATGCGGGAGTATGTCCTCACCGGCAATACCAGCGAGTACCCGGACCCCATCCGGGTATCGGTCACCTTCCGCATGGACACCGACCAACGTTACGGCGTTCCAAGGGAGTATCCGGTCTATGACGCGGTACGGATCGAGGGCGACAGGCAATACGGGGTCGGTCCCTAAAGCGGTGGAACAACAAGCCGCCTGTTTGGAAGGCGCAAAAAGGCCCGCCAGCTGTCCGGTTTTCCGGACAGCAGGCGGGCCTTCTTATATCCTTCCGTCATCCGCGATCATAAATGGGAACTCCATGAAATATCCGTCCCCCCAGGAGAGCACCAGTGAATAGAGATAGCCCTGCTCCAAGTCAGCTCCGCTGTTGACCGCGTAAACACCTTTCCCCTCATACTCCTCGGGGTATAGACCGATCTCTTCCCCCCGCTCCACCGCATCGGGGTCCCCGATCTCCGACTCGGGCCAGCGAAGGAGCTTCACCTCCATTTGGCTTTTCTCCCCTACAATGGAGATGTCCAGGCCCCTGATCCAGCCGTCCCCCACATAGAGCTTCATATTGTTGGCCGGGATCCCTTCCCCATAGGTCACCGCCAGGGGGTAATCCACAAAGGCTTCCGGACGGCCGGCCTCCTCTGAATTTGCCGCCTCAAAGGGGCCGCGCATCCCCCAGGGGAATACCCGCATACGGGTATAGGCGCTGGGCGCGCTCCTGTATTCCACATAGACGATGGGCCAGATATAGTCCTGGTCATAATACTGCTGGAGCTTCCAGGCCTCCCACCGGGGCCTCACCAGGAACACGCCCGACGCAAGAAGGAGGGCCAAAAGCACCGCCGCCCAGCGGCGGTATTTCCTGCTCCCCCTCTCCTTCTTTCCCACCAGGGCCACCGCCTCCCCCAGG
>JAGBDQ010000059.1 GCA_017937415.1 Oscillospiraceae bacterium | reverse complement strand
GGTAATTATAGCACAAAGCGCCCAAGCATTTCAATAGGAAGTTGGGAGATTTGAATAAAAAAGAAGGCAGCCTATGGAGCCGCCGTCTCCTTTATTCCTCCGGCTCGTCCTCAAAGATGGGCGGCGCGGCCAACAGCTCCCGGGCCTCATCCAACCGGGAAGCCGGCACGTAGAACTCCACCCCGCCATCGGTGGCAGAGTGTCCAAAGAGGAAATTCATATATTCGCCGGAGCCATGATTTTTGATATAGTGGGGGATCCCAAAGGCAGTGAGGAAAGAACTGAGTCCCTGGACCAGGTCAGGAAAATCCGACTCCTTGCACAGCAGGGCCTTCTCCTCCAACTGCCCAGACGCATCCTTGGGCCATTGCTCCAAAAGAGAAAATTCCATTGCGGCGTCTCCTTACTTGTGATATTTACTGCCCTCGTTGATCTTGAACCCCCGGTAGATCTGCTCTGCCAGCATGACCCGGGCCAGGTGGTGGGGAAAGGTCATGGGGGACATGGAGAGCTTTAGCGCCGCTTCCTTTTTCAGTTCCTCGTCCAGCCCGTAGGAGCCCCCAATGAGGAACACCAGATGCTTGGCCGGGCCGCTCTCCCAGCCCCGCAGCAGCTCCGCCAGCTCCTCGCTGGACCGAAGCTTTCCCTCCACGCACAGGGCCACTATGGCGGCATTCGCAGGCAGCTTGCCCCGGATAGCCCCGGCCTCCTTTTTGAGGGCGGCGTCGATCTGGGCCCGGGAGGGCTCCTGGGGCAGCTTTTCCTCGGGCAGCTCGGTGACCTGGAGCCGACAATAGCCCGACAGCCGCTTCTGGTACTCGGCCATCGCCTCGGCGTAGAACTTCTCCTTCAGCTTGCCCACGCAAATGATCTGAATATCCATCATGTCTTACACCTCATACAGGGGGGAGGGCTCCTGCCGGGGAGCCACCGCCACCGTGATGTCCGCATGTCCGGTCAACGCCTGCCGGGCCGCCCCAAGGGCCAGCGCCGGGGTGTTGTTCTCCTGGGACAGGTGGGCCAGCACCACCGTATGGGCCCCCGCCTCCACACACCGGAGGGCCAGCGCGGCTCCCGCCTCGTTGCTGAGGTGGCCTTGCTCCCCTAAGATCCTCCGCTTCAGCGGATACGGATACCGCCCCATGCGCAGCAGCTCCACATCGTGGTTGAACTCGCACACCACCAGCTGGGCCCCCAGCGCCCCCTCCAGCACCGCATCGGACACATAGCCCAGATCGGTGACCACCGCCGCCCGCCGTGAACCCGCCGTAAAAGCGAAGCCCATGGGCTCCTCCGCGTCGTGGGAGGTGGTGAAGCCCCGGACGGTGAACTCTTCCAGCGCAAACTCCTCTCCGGGCTCCACGTCCCGCAGCAGCCCCGCCGGCCAGGCCATCCGCCGCCGCAGGGCCCGGGCAGTGCCCGGACTGGCGTACACCGGTACCCCCAGCCGCTTGGTGAGGGTGGCGAGCCCGGCGATGTGGTCGGAATGCTCGTGGGTGATCAGGATCCCCGCCACCGTCTTAGGATCAATGCCCAGCTCCCGGAGATCGGTCAGGATCCGTTTGCAGGAGATCCCGGCATCCAGCAGCAGGTGGACGCCCTTGTGGGAGAGCAGAATGCAGTTGCCGGACGACCCGGAGGCCAGGGTTCGAAGTTCCATAGGTAGGCTCCTTTCGGGGCGCTTGCGCAAAGCGCAAACGCCCGGGGACGGTCGTTTTGCGGAGCAAAATGACGTCCCCTATCTCTTCCGTTTTTCGCTTACAGCAAGACAGACAAAAAAGGCGGCACACAGCCGCCTTTTTCCTATTTCCTGTTTTACCCCGCCGCCTGCGCGGCGTGGGGCTCCTCGTCGGGAACGATGACCACATGAATGTCCGCCCCGATGCCCGAGAGCTTCCGGACGATGTCCTCATAACCCCGCTCAATGTGCTGGACCTGGCCCACCTCGGTGATCCCGTGGGCCGAAAGCCCCGCGATGATCAGGGCGGCCCCGGCCCGCAGGTCGCAGGCCTCCACCGGCGCGCCGGTGAGGTGATCCACGCCCTCGATGACGGCCACCTTGCCGTCCACCTGGATCTGGGCGCCCATGCGCCGGAACTCATCCACATAGCGGTAGCGGTTGTCCCAAACGCCCTCGGTGAGCACGCTGGTCCCCTCCGCCTGACAGAGGCAGGCGGCGATCTGGGGCTGCATATCGGTGGGGAAGCCCGGATAGGGCAGGGTCTTTACGTTGGTCCGGAGGATGGGTCCCTCCCGGCGGACCCGCACCGCCTCATCCATCTCCTCCACCTGGGCGCCCATCTCCACCAGCTTGGCGGTGATGCATTCCAGGTGCTTGGGGATCACATTCTTGATGAGCAGCTCGCCGCCGGTGGCCACCACGGCGGCCATGTAGGTTCCCGCCTCGATCTGGTCGGGGATGATGGAATAGCTCCCGCCGCCCAGCCGCTGGACGCCCCGGACCTTGATCACGTCGGTACCGGCCCCCATGATGTTGGCCCCCATGGAGTTGAGGAAGTTGGCCAGGTCCACGATGTGGGGCTCCTTGGCGGCGTTCTCAATGATGGTGGTGCCCTGGGCCAGGGTGGCGGCCAGCATGATGTTCATGGTGGCGCCCACTGAAACTACGTCCATATAGATGGTGCTGCCCACCAGCTTTTCCCCGTGGGCCCGGGCCTCGATGATGCCGCCTACCACGTCCACATCGGCGTCCATGGCGGCAAAACCCTTCAAATGCTGGTCAATGGGCCGGCCCCCGAAGTCACAGCCGCCGGGCAGGGCCACATCGGCCTTGCCGAACCGGCCCAGCAGGGCCCCGGCAAAGTAATAGGAGGCCCGCACCTTCCGGGTGAGCACGTCAGGCACCAGGATATTCCGCACGTGGGACGCGTCGATCTCTACGGTGGAGCGGTTGATGGTACGCACATCGGCCCCCAGCTCCTGAATGATGTTCAGGATCAGGGTCACGTCGCTGATCTGGGGAATATTTTCAATGCGGCAAACGCCGTCGACCAAAACGGCGGCAGGGAGAATGGCCAGGGCCGCGTTCTTGGCCCCGGAGATCTCCACCTCGCCGTGAAGCGGCTTACCGCCGCGAATTACATATTTTGTCAAAGAAGCACCCTCGCTCTTTCTGCCGCATGGCGGCTATGATCCTGCCGTGACCGGCATTGGTATTGTATCCTGATTTTGTGGGTTTCACTCATTGGCCCATAAAAATACATCTTCATTATAAGTTGCATTTTATGAAAAGTAAAGACATTTTCCAAACTTTATGCAATTTAGCCAACATTTTTTTGTTACACGCCACAGGTTTGACAAATCAGGCTCTGAAATTGGAAAAATCCCCCTGGCAGCGGCTATGCCGCTGCCCTCCTGAGCTTTGACAGGTTTCCATACTGTTTACTGTAACAAAAAATTCCCTCAGGAGGGCGCTCTGCCTCCTGAGGGAATTTGTTTGCGGGAAAATATCTCTTTTTTGATTGGTACGCCCCTATGTAGGGGCGATTTGTGAGTCGCTCAAATGAATAAAAGGGAGAATATTATGTCAACCAATAAAACACCCAATTACGACCTTCATTCCTGGGTCCCCCAGGATGATTTCCATATGACCGAGATCAACGAGAATTTCACCAAGTTAGATACGGCCCTGAAAACCGAGGCCCAGACCGCCGCGTCGGGGCGGTCGGCCCTCCAGACCGCCCTGTCCGGCCAGATCAGCCAGCTCGACACCGCCCTCCAGTCCGAGGTCACCACCCGCACCCAGCAGATGGGCACCAAGGCCAACGCCTCCACGGTGACGGCCCTCTCCCAGCAGGTTTCCAAGAAGGCCGACGCCTCCACGGTGACCACCCTCTCCCAGCAGGTATCAAAAAAGGTTGAAGCGGTGGTGGGGACCTACATAGGAAGCAACCCCGATGCCCAGACCATCGACCTGGGCCGGAAGCCCGCCGCGGTCCACATTGAAAAAGAAAACGGCTTTCGGACCACCGCCGGCAGCGACTCCACTTACGGCGGCCTGTTTACCGCCGACAGCGGTTCGGCATACGGCGTGACCGTGACCGACACCGGCTTTATCCTCGGGGTCAATAAGGGCCTCAACATAACTGCCCACAAATTTTTCTATACGGCCTTTTTCCTCTAAGGGAAGGGGACGCAAGAAGACCGCCCCCCAAACGGGAGGCGGTCTTCCTTATGTTGCTTGGATCTGCGCGAATGACCAGTCAGCGCGAAGCGCGTCTTAGTCGGCAACCACGCTCACGTACATGGTGAGGATGGTGTCGGCGTTGGCGCCGGTGCCCAACTCGATGTGAGCCTCGTAGTGCTTGCCGTCAACAGCCTTCAGGGCGGCGGCCAGCTTGCCGGGCTCCACCAGGGTGGCCTTGCCGCCGTCCAGCTTATAGATCACGGCGTTGTCAGCCACGTAGTAGTACTTGTCGACACCCACGACCGTAGCCTTGACGAACTCGGAGGCCATGGTCACGCTGTTCGAAGTGATGAAGCCGTCGTTGGCGGGATCGAGGTTGGCGACGGAGGTCACCTTGCCGTCGGTGTATTCGACCTTCTTCAGGCCCTGAGCAGTCTTAACGGCATCCCAGCTATCGGCGTCGACCACCAGGGTCTTGATCTCGCCGTCAGCGATGGCCTGGACCTCGTAGCCATTGACAGTGTAGACGTAGGTGTCGTTGTCGATGAAGTAAGCGGTCTTCGCGTCCTTGGAACCGTCAAGAGCGGGAACCTCCAGGTAAGCCAGGGTGACGAAGGTGCCGCCCTGCTTGTTGAAGGTCTGGCCGGCGGTGGCAGCGTGGCCAGCGGTAGCGGAGGGCAGGTTGGCCACGCCGGTGTAGACGTTCAGCTTGGCGTCGTCGCCGGTACCCACCTTCACCAGGAAGAGGGTGTCCTTGTTGCCCACCACGCCGTCGGCGAACTGAGCCTTGCCGCCGGTGATCTGGCCGTCGCCGGTCAGGTCAGCGCCCACCTCGGTCAGGATGTACTGGCCATCCTTGTTGACGGTGTAGGAGACAATGTGGGTCGTTTTGCCCACGTTGGTGACTACCCCAGCGTTATTGGTGGTTTTCTTGAAGGAATCAATAATGCCGGTGGTGAAAGCGGTGACGCCGTCAGCAGGCTTCAGAGCGTACTTGGTGTACGTCGGCTCGCCTTCTGCGTCAGTGCCAGTCAGCACGTTGTAGCCGGCCAGCTCCACCACGTCCATGGTGCCGTCGGTGAAGATCAGCTGCACCTGGTAGGTGGTCTTCGCATTGGCGCCGATAGCGCCCGCGTTCCCGGAGGTGATATAGCCGAAATCGTTGGTCACGGCGTACTTGACCTCGACCACGGGAGCCTCACCGGCCTCAGCCATGCCAACGATGTTGCCGCCGTTGTCCAGGAAGAAGTTGAACTCGGTCTTGAAGTCGGCAGCGGTCAGGTCGGGGCTGTTCAGCCCGGATACGAACAGCTTGGTGCCGTTCACAGTGTAGTACTTGCCGGTTTCGGGGCCGATGGCGGTGATCACGCCGGTGACCATCTCAGCCTTCTCAAAGGTGGTGACGCCGTTGAGGTCCACGTACAGGACGGTGTCGCCCTTCTTCAGGTTCTCGTAGCCGGCCACGTCAGCAGGATCAGCCTCGGTCACAATGTCGTCAATGGTAACCACGGTCTTGTCGTCCTTGGTCTCCACCTTGGGATCGTCAGCCAGAACGGCCACGGTCTTGTTGGTGATGCGGACGGCCTCGATCTTGGCGTCATTGTTGGTGTTGATCAGTTCAACGATGGAGCCATTCTTGATGTCGCTGGCGGTAGCAGCACCGTTGTTGATGGTGCAGTAGGTAGCGCCGCCATCAGCCAGAGTGAACTCCTTCTTGGCGGCGGCATTGGCGCCCACCCGGGCCCTCCATTCGCTGCCGTCGATGGTGGCCACCACGGTATCGGTGGCGGTAATGCCGTAAATCGCACCGGTGGTCTCCTTGAACATGACCTTCACGTTCCGGCCCAGCAGCTTGCTGTAGTCAGTGGTGATCTTGCCGAAGGAAGCGCCGGTAGCGCTGTCCAGAACGACGGTATAGGTGCCGTCCTCCTCCTTGGTCACAGAATAGAGAACGCCCTCGGCGTCATCCAGGGACAGGTACTTGATAGCCAGAGTTTCCTTGGGGGCAGAGGTGGCATCCTTCTTCACATCCACGACCTTGTACTGGTTGATGGAGGCATAGAGGTAAGCGGCGGTGGAGGACTCAAACTTCACGGGGCACTTCTGGCTTGCACCCTCCGCAGTGAGTTTGTAGGTCAGCGTGTAGTAGGTCTCGGTGACCACCTCAGCGTCGGCCATGGGGCTGTTGACGACGCCGTTGCACAGCATCTGAGCGGCGGCCTCACGGGTCAGCTTGCCGGCCAGCTGGTCGTCCTCGGCCATGCCCCGGTAAAGACCGGCGTCCTCGGCCTGGAGAACGGTGTTCAGCTGCCAGTCGCCCTCGCCCTGCTCGTAGCCCATGGCGTTCAGGATCATACGGGCGGCCTCAGTGGCGGTGACAGTGCTCTGGGGATCAAAGATGCCGTTACCGCGGCCGTTGATGATGCCCATGTTGGTGGCGTACTCAACAGGGCCGGCGTACCAGTCGGTGGACTTCACGTCCTTGAAGCTGGGGTTCTCCTTCACGGCGAACTTGAAGTCGGTCCGGCCGTTGCGGAAAATGGTAGCCAGCATCATGGCCATCTGGGCACGGGTCAGGGTGTCCTCGGGCCGGAAGGTCTCGTCCTCAAAACCGTTGATGATTCCGAGGGCGTTCATGGTCGCCACAGCGTCTGCGTAGTCAGCGTTGATCTTGTCGCTGTCGGCAAACTCCGCGGCGCTGGCGCCGACGACCATCATGCCAAGAACCATGACAGTAGCCAGAGCCAAGCTGAAAATGCGCTTGAAATTGTTCATTGCTTTTTCCTCCTTGTTAATTTTGGCGTAAGTGTGTCATTTTCTTCTGGTTTTCGGCTATTCGTCTTAAAAACCGTTCCTCTTGCCGCTCATAAGTTTCAGTTTTTAAGCTTCTGGCCTCTGACCAGCCGAATATGACTCCCCTGTCAAGAAGGAAAAAGGACTATCGCAAGATACACAATAAAACAGGAAATAAGATTGTAAAAAGAGAGGGTAAATCTTGTTAAGTGTTGCTACTGTCAAGTATAGCAACACCCGAAAGCTCGCTCACACTCGGTCCCCCCAAAGTCGGGACGCCGGGTATTTTTTTCGCCAACGGTAGGCAATACCTCTAACCTGCCATCTGCTATCTACACGTTTAGGACAAGGGCACGATAGGCACTACTTCTAACCTGCTATCTGCTATCTACACGTTTAGGGCAAAGGGCAAGGTCAAGGGCATTACAGTGAGGGCTCCGGCCCTCGTCACGGCTTGGGCCGGTTCTGTCTTTTATCGCATAGGCGAGCCAGAACAAAAGGGCCGCTAAAATTTTATTTCATAAAATTTTAGTCTTTCGCTACGCTCACCCTTTATTTCTGTCTCTATGCCTATGCAAAAAGCCAGATCGAACCGGACCCAGCCGAGCCGGTTCCGGAGCATGAGGCGGAGGGGCCCAGCCGGGAAGGAGGACTACACAGAGTACCGGGCCTACACGGCAAATCGGAAAGGAGAATATACATGAAAGAGTACAACGGAAAAGTAGCACTTTATTATAATGAAGAACAAGATGCCCTGGAGGTCTGGGCCAAAGGACTGGACGATGAAGAATGGATGATGAGTACATCATGTAGATACAGGAGAAGCGAAAGAGAAAATCCTATGAATGACGCCTGCTGGATCCACTTTAACCTGATAAACGATCTGGACAGTTGGGTAGAAATATCAAAATACGAATTTATCGGATTTATAACAAAATGGACATTGGAGAATGATGAAGAATGAAAGAAACCACCAAAATGAGCCGAGCAGTCTCCCAACTGGAAAAGATGTATAATGTCATCAACTTGGACAAGTTCAACGGGGCCTTACCTACTCCTATCATCACAGTACAGAGTAAACCGGGTACATATGGGCATTGCTCCCGGGCGAAGATCTGGAAGAGGAAGGAAGATGATACCTACGAACTGAACATAGCAGCGGAAGCCCTGAACCGGAACATAGAGGAAATCATAGATACACTGATTCATGAAATGATCCATGTCTACTGTAGAGAGAACAACATACAGGAAGTAAGCCGGGGCGGGAAGTACCACAACGGGAAGTTTAAAGAACTTGCGGAAGCAAAGGGGCTTACCTGTATAAAACAAGGACAGTATGGATGGAACACCATGCCCAACGATGGAATTGTTGAATATGCACTTTCAAAAGGATGGTCAGAAATCAAGATAGGCCGAGCAGATAGAGCCTTACCAATGCCGGGGCTGATGGGGACAGGGACAGCAGGAGGACCGGGAAGCTATCCAGTGAGACCAACAAGCTCTACCAGAAAATACCAATGCCCCAAGTGCCAGAACAGCGTGAGAGCTACCAAAGACCTGAATCTCATTTGCGGAGACTGTATGGAAAGAATGGTGAAAGTATGAGAGGGTGCATTCCTATTTCAGAACGGATCGTTAGATGGAACAGACCCATTGTCTACTG
>JAGBDQ010000058.1 GCA_017937415.1 Oscillospiraceae bacterium | reverse complement strand
GTATGCCCAATGGACAGATAAGACCGAAGCAACCGTTAAAGTGATTTATAAGGCGAACAATGGTACCAATGAGACATCGGTTTATGAGGTTACGGTGGGAATCGGTGAAACCGCTACCTATCCGATTCCTGAGATCTGCGAATTTACCAGTCCGGAGGGCAAGCGGTTCCTTGAGTGGAGAGATGTTGAAAAGGGCTCCTTACACTTTGGCGGTGAGCACACAATCAATAATGTGGAAGATGACATTACGGTAACTCTTGAGGCCAGATGGGAAGACAATAACGAAGTATGTACTTGTACGACCTATTGTAGCGGAACAGGTTCAGATCCTACCACTACGGAGGAAAACAAGGATTGCCCTGTGTGCTCCAAGCATAGAAGCTGGTGCGAAGCACATATCATTAAGGTTCCGGTGGAAATCTATGTGACTTTCGATGCGGAGGGCCTGAACAATGTACGTCCCGGCTGGAACGAGATTCCCGAGAATTTCTCCATGCCTTTCAAGTACATCTATAATTCGGAGGATGGAGAGGTTACTGGTGAGTTGATCGGCGTGGCGGCTTGGGATGAGACCCAGACCAGCGAAAATGCGCCCCGCATGAAGTGGAGCCTTACCGTTCCCGTGGAGCGGGGAGAGGGCAAAAGTACTACCATCGATTTTAAGTTGAAGAATTATGAGATCAATGGTTATAGCTTTGTGTATACCAACTCTACCGGTGAAGCAGGCGTTGAGGATGGTAGTGCCTCTTCGGTGATCCTGAATACGGGTTCGGGCCATTATGGCGATGAGACTAACAAGCATTATTTTACCAACCTCTACAAGATTATGCACACTGTCACCTACACCGATGGCGTGGAGGATAGCGAGGTATTTGCAGACCAGAGCTATGCGGTAGCGGTCAACGATCCCACCCCCACCTTTGACGGTACTCCCGCCCGTGAGAATTACACCTTCACCGGTTGGGACCCCGAGGTTGCTGAGACTGTTACCGGCAATGCGACCTACACTGCTCAGTGGCAGGAGAACACCTTTACCGTGACTTGGCTGGATGGCTACAACGAGGCTGCAGTCAAGAGTGCAAAGTATGGCGTGGTTACCAAATTGGAGGAGTATCACAATGAGTATCCCGCCGATCCTTCCCGCAGCGGCTACACCTTCACCGGCTGGAGTGATCCCATGGTCGATGATAACGGCAACATCACTATTACTGCCCAGTGGAGCCTGAACAGCACCCCCACCACCTACTACAGCTTGACCATCAATTACGTGGATGGGGAGGGTAACGTTGTGGCCGATCGCTACACCACCCGTCAGGCTTCCGGCTACCGTTACAGCGTGACCTCTCCCGTCGTGGAGGGCATGACCCCCGATCAGGCTACCGTGTCCGGTATCCTGACCGGCAATACCACCCTCACTGTGACCTACTCTGAGGATCTGGATGAGCCCGATACCCCCACCACCGAGTCTCCCGAGCCCACCGAAAGCCCCGAGGTCACCGAGACGCCCGCTCCCACCGAGTCCCCCGAGGAGAGCGAGGATCTGGGCGATAACGACACCCCGCTGACCGAGCTCCCCGAGGAGACCGAGACTCCTGAGCCCACCGAGAGCCAGGAGCCCGACGAGGGCGAGGACCTGGACGACAACGACACGCCCCTGGCCGAGGTGCCCCAGACCGGAGATATGCTCTGGCTGTGGATGACCCTGGCCGCCGGTTCCGCCGTGAGCCTGGCCTGGATCTCCGCGGAGGAGAAGAAGGGCAAACGGGTGTCCAAGTAAGCTCTGAACAAAACAAATTCTGGCTAACAAGCAGGGCCTTTACCGGATCAATATTCGGTAAGGGCCCTGCTTTTACCAGGTGCGGAAGTTTTGGCGTAAGCGTAAAATCTGCAGGCGGAGAGACCGGGTCAAAAGGTCGTACTGGGGAAAGGACGGATTTGTACTGCTGTATGGTGACCATCTCCTGCGCGGAATATGACGCAGAGCCAATGTCTTCTGGAGCAGTTGGAGCTTGCGAAAAGGCGTATGGGTATGACCTTTTGGAATAGGAAAATTTATACCCCGCAGTTGACAAGTACCAAAAGATAAAGTAGAATTTTTTCATGAATGTTATCATATCAAACCAGCGTTATTTGGAATGTTGGAAAAGATGTTTGTTTAAGAAAGGAGGGCCACCATGGGAAAGCTGGCCTTATATCACGGCAGTCCAGCAGAGCTTGTCGTTCCCCAATTCGGGTTGGGGGAGGAAAAACACGACTACGGAAAAGGCTTTTATTTGACCGAAAGCATTGATCTGGCCCGGGAGTGGGCGGTTTACCGTCCGGATGCCGCCAACGGCTGGGTCCATCAATATGAACTGGACACAGATGGACTGAGCATTCTGGACTTTGAGGGAAAAGATGTTCTCTCCTGGCTGGCGGAGTTGATGAAGCACCGGGATGCGGCAGATTCCAAGCGGTACCGAATGCTTTCCCAGCGGTTCATTGAGGAATATGGCATTTCTACGGACGGCTATGATGTGATCCGGGGCTGGAGAGCCAATGCCTCTTATTTCTATATTGCCAAGGCCTTTGTCCGGGATGAGGTGGATGTAGACATTCTGGAGGAGCTGCTTGCACTGGGCGGTTTGGGCATCCAATATTGTGTCAAAACGGAGAAAGCCTACGCCCATCTTTACGAAGTCCCTGGGGGCCTACAGAGCGTCAATTTTTCGCAGTTTAATGAAAAATACAATGCACGGGACATTGCCGCCCGGGAGAATATGCGCAAGCTGATCAATTCCGACCGCAACCGGGTGATAAAGGTATTCAGTACCCTACTCTGAAAGGAGGTGAGCCAAATGCGGGTCTATTCAAAAGCGTATCTGGACGAGATCATTGAAACCCAGGGAAAACTGTTTGACTATGTGGCCATAAACTATCCCGAAGCGGATACCAAGGATTTTATTCAGGCCTATATGAAAAGCAAGACCCGGCAATATATTGACGAGGGACAGGCCTTTGTCTGCACCATGGATGCCAATACCCTGTGGGAATATTTCCGGCAGACCGACCGTTACGAATTAAAACCGGGGACTTCCTTGAAGGGGTTTCTCCCGGACTGGATCGGAGAATTCTACGCCTGCTATCAGTGGCAGTTTGGTATCCCCAGCCGGGAGGTAGTTGAAAAAGTGCCTCTGGATTATCTGGAAAAGGCTTACGGCGGATTGCATGATCTGGATTTGGCCCTTGCAGTCAGTAAGGTGGGAGAAGTATGATCTGTTTTCACAATCCGGAGGAGGAATACGGCTGGCTCAGCAATTGGTATCTCTCCCCTTTTGAAGTGGGCGGCATTCGTTTCTCCTCTATGGAGCAATATATGATGTATGAAAAGGCCGTCACCTTTGGAGATTTGGCTGTGGCAAAACAGATATTGGCCGAGGTTGATGTGGCGAAGATCAAGGCGTACGGCCGCCAGGTGGCAAACTACGAGGAAATGGTCTGGAACGGTATTCGCCAAATCGTGGTGTATTGCGGCTTGTTGGCCAAGTTCTCCCAAAATGAAGATCTCCGTGAAAAACTGAAGGCCACGGGCAGCGAGATTTTAGCCGAATGCGCCGTCCACGACACCATTTGGGGCATCGGGCTGTCCATGTGTGATCCGGACCGTCTGGATATACAAAAATGGCGGGGGCAAAACCTTTTGGGCTTTGCGTTGATGCAGGTCAGAGGGAAAATTTAGGCTTATACTTGGGAACAGCGTAAGGTGAAAGACCTATGCTCTATTTATTATAACAAGCAGGGCCTTTACCGGATCGATATTCGGTAAGGGCCCTGCTTTTGCCAGGTGCGGAAGTTTTGGTACTTGCACTGCTTTACAATTTGAATGGTAAATCTGCACAAAAATCGAGCTGAAACTTTGTGCAAAACGACGAATGAATTTGAAAGAAAAAATGGAATTTGTAACCGGTTTTGTAACCGGCGTGTGCTATAATACAATCACAAGACAAAAGGCGTACGCCTTTTTTTGTCTCCCCTCCGGGAGACAAAGATATGTTTGGTCTTGCAATGGAAGGAGAGATTACGATGACAAAAAAGCTGAAAAGGATCCTGGCTATCCTGCTGACCCTGAGCATGGTGATGAGCATGGTCAGCATGACCTCCCTGGCCTTGGAAGAGGAAGCAGACACGGTTACCTTGACCTACAATGCAAATGCAGGCACGGACGAGGTAAGTGTTCCTGATGCTCAGAAAGTCGAGCCCAGCACCGAAGTCACAATCGGTAGCTGTGGGACCCGCGCGGGTTATAATGCTCTTGGCTGGAGCACGGATCCTGATGCCAAAACAGCGGACAGCACATTTGCACCCGATAAAACGTATGTATTGGACTCGGACGTGACGCTCTATGCGGTGTGGAAAGTTGCTCCCGAGGAGGAGGGGGACGGCACTGTTAAGGCCGGTTCCTATGCGGAACTGACCAAGGCTATTTCGGATGCTGGCACGACCCCGACCACCATCAAGCTGACGCAGTCGTTTGACCTTGCTAATTACCTTTTTATCAATCAAGAGCAGAACATCACACTGACTGCTGAAGATGATGTTATCCTGAGCCGCTCCGATTCGGCTAAGGGCAGTCTTTGGGTGAAAGGCAATCTGACCCTGGAAAACATTGTGCTTGACGGCGCGAGTATTCCGAGCCCTTATGCCATGGTCCATGTTACTAAAACTGGCAACGTCACGATGAACGCG